>NZ_JBQKKM010000015.1:0-101119 GCF_052116745.1 Niallia sp. Sow4_A1
ACCTTTTCTTATGAGACACCCAAAATAATTTTGTAATTAGTTTATTTTGTCACAGGAATTTAAACGTTGGAAATGGATCGAAAAACAAAAATGGAGGTCCGTTTTACATTTATTCCATTTAAACCTAAAATCTTACATAATTCTGCTGTAGCTGACTAAGTATATTTGATGTTAAAAAGACTCCAACAGGGGGCAAGGTACCACTAATTACGGGATATCCGGTAAGAGCTCTATCGGTTGTAGCAATCCATGTTCCGTATTCGCCTGCTTGTAAAGAAGGAGGTTTCATAATAAATCGTCCATTTAAAATAAAATGTCGAATTCTAATTGTAGCATCATCAATGATAGTTAATGTACCGGAGAACATAGCATAAGGTGAATCAAATCTTATCTGTTTAGTATTCTCATCCCAATATCCACTAATAGGAATAGGTGTACCACGAAAATTAACCGTACCAATTACCCTGTTATCTGTAATAGAGTTAATGTTGAGTACGCCCCAAACGATTGGTTTACCAGCTATAGCAGCATGGATACCCCATACTGATGGGAATGGAATACTAACCATTGTTTGCTGTGCAGTTTGCAATACTAATCTCCCCCTAAATTTAAAGTTTATGTTCTGAAGAATAAAGGATTAGATATCTTATTTACTACCCTATATAAAGGACCAATCCAGTATATGCACCACAAGCTGAATATGTTTACTTTTAACGGTTAGAAGCTCATCCTTTCGTTGAAAAATGCAGCTCATTCAAAAAATAGTTGTTAACTTTTAAGAAATCACTCGTGATGGAATCAAAAATCACGTGACAAAAAGTTATTTATTCAACTATATGGCCTTTTCTGGAATATGGGGTAAGGAAGGACTATTTGTTCTCTTCTGATAGCTTTCTATATAATGAAGCTCTAGACACATTTGTAATTTCGCAAATTTGATTTACAGTCATATTTCCTTCTTTATATAGCTTAACTGCATAATTCATTCCTGCGTGATTTTTATGATATTTCTTTAACCGACCTTTAAACTTTCCTTCTTTCTTAGCCAACTCAATCCCTTCACGTTGTCGCATACGAATAAGATCTCGCTCTAATTGGTTAACACCAGCCATTACTGTAATTAAGAATTGGCTGTATGGATTATCATCTGATAAATCTAGCCATGTATCTTTTAGTGATTTTAAGCTTGCTTTTTTTTTCCGTATGTTATCGATTAATTCAAATAGGTCTTGTGTGCTACGAGTAATTCGAGTTAAGTCTGTAACATAAATGATGTCATCTTCCTGTAGATCCTCTAACATTTTTTGAAGTTGCTCGCGATCCTTTGTTGCTCCAGAAACTTTTTCTTCGTATATAATATCCATTCCAATTTCATTTAGCTGCTCAAATTGCCTTGAAGGATTTTGGCTGGTCGAACTAACACGTATATAACCGATTTTCCGCAAAATATCACCTCGTTTTTGAGACAAGTCTTATGAGACGCTCTTAACTATGATTGTCACTTTAGACGTTATTTTGCACCAATTTTAATCGCTATTTTGCATTATAAGTAATAAAAAAGTTATCTTAAAATGATAGCTGATAAGTTAAAATAAAGTTCTTCAACTTAAAATTAAGTGGTTAAAACAACAGTTATGATATTCCATTAAAGGGCCAGATTGTTGAGGAACGTTTTCAAGTAAATAGATTATTCTAGTATGAATATACGCATGAAATGCTCCTTTCCTGCATATACCGTAGTGATATGAAGAGGAGAGGATGAAATGGTACAACCTTTAGATCCTAAAAGGATTCCTAAATTCGTAAATCAACTCGTTATCCCACCGGTATATATGCCTACTATTCTTAGACAGCCAATATCTGGTGAAGTGATCGGGCATGCGTATAAAATTGAAGCAAGTGAATTCCAGCAGCAAATCTTACCGCCTGGATTCGGTACCACGAAAGTTTTTGGTTACAGTGGTATGATACAGGACCCGTACACGGGAAGAGCGGTTTACTATAAAAGTGCTCCAGGTTCCACATTTGAAGCCATTCGAGGAATTCCTGTACATGTTCAATGGATAAACAACATTACTGGTCCCCATTTTCTTCCGGTTGATCCGACACTCGATTGGGCAAATCCAAATTCCATGTCAGTTCCTCTACCACCATTTCCATCATTTCCACCAGGATTTCCCCTAGCACAGCAACCAGTACCTATTGTCCCTCATTTGCACGGAGGAGAGCATCCATCTTATTTTGACGGTTATCCTGATGCTTGGTTTACTGCAGATGGAAGGACCGGTATGGCTTTCATAACTAATACCTATACATTCCCCAATGTACAACAGCCTACAGCTCTTTGGTATCATGACCATACCATGGGAATGACTCGATTGAATAATTACGCCGGGCTTACAGGGTTCTATTTGCTCCGTGATATGAATGACCCCATTGTCCCGTTTCTTCCTAGTAGAGAAAATGAGATTCCACTCAACATTCAGGACCGATCTTTTAATACTGATGGTTCTCTTTTCTATGATCATATGGGGGCTAACCCAAGTATTCATCCTTATGTGGTACCAGAGTTTTTGGAAACACGATAATGGTGAATGGTAAGGTGTGGCCGAACCTTAATGTCAAACCTCAACAATACCGTTTTCGTGTTCTGAATGGTTCAAATGCTCGTTTTTATCGTTTACAGCTTTCCAATAAACAGAAATTTATCCAGATTGGCACCGATGGAGGTTATTTACCTCAAGCTGTAGAACTTTCCTCACTTTTGATTTCACCGGCAGAACGAGCAGATATCCTTATTGATTTCTCTACTTTAGCTCCTGGTACAACCGTTATTTTAACGAATACTGCTAACGCCCCGTTCCCTGATGGAACACCGGCAGACCCACAAACTGTTGGTCAAATTATGCAATTTACAGTCATAAATGAAACTGTCTTACCGCCAAAGAAATTGCCACCTGTTCTTAACAGCATTCCTCAATTAAAGCCAACAAAAACGAGAACTTTGACTTTATTCGAACTGGAGGGTCCTAATGGTCCCTTGAAAGTTACGTTAGATGGCCAACTGTGGGGTAATCCCGTTTCTGAGCTGCCTCAGGCAGGAACGACAGAAGATTGGCAAGTTGTTAACCTTACCGATGACACCCATCCAATCCATCTTCATCTCGTTCAGTTCCTGCTCGTTAGCCGCCAGAAATTCCATTCTGACGCTTATTTGAAAGACTGGATGCAACTAAATCAAACGACGCCTCCTAGCACCCCACCTTATTTTGTTAAGCCTAAGACACCACCAATAGACGCATATTTACAAGGTCAACCTATTGCACCTCCACTCAATGAGAAAGGGTGGAAGGATACCATACAAATGAATGCGGGAGAAGTGACAACGATAAGAGTTCGGTTTACTTCCCAGGATGGCAGTCCCTTTCCATTCGACCCTAGCCTTGGGCCTGGATATGTATGGCATTGCCATATGCTTGAACACGAGGATAATGAAATGATGAGACCGTTAAAGGTATTGCCTTAAAGATCTAAAAAAATAAACATGGTCAAAATAAATTTTGTTCTTTGGCAAAGTAAGGTGAACTCGAAATATAAGTTATTCCGCTAGCTTACCAAAAGTAATTCCTGTAACTATTTAAGTAATAAATACCCAAAAAGGAGATAGAACTAGATTCGATATCCATATTTTATCTCCTTTATTATCCAAGCTAAATACGCTTTTCCATTACAATGTAAACTATATATTCAAAATTACTTACTTTGGCCTAAAGCTGAAATGATGGAACCGATGGCTTGGATCCAACTTCCGACCACATTCAGTTCTTGCCCCTCCCTGTTCCTTAGTTCGTTGATACCTGAAAGTGCTTGTAATGCATTACCAATTGCTTGTAGAAGGTTTCCATATATGCTGTAAAGCTCTTTTACAGTAGGTTCACGGCCTAGAGCATCAGCAAGAGATACTCCACCACCAACTGCTTGAAGTAAATTTCCTTTTATGTTTAATTCCTTTTTTGTTTTTTCGCTAAAATTTATTAATATCCCTACAATGACCGTTGAATTTCCTATTGCCTGAATTTCGTTGCCTATCTTTTCAAGGGTAAAGTTTTTTTCACTATCTGCTACTAATGAATTTCCGGTTGCTTGTAATACATTTCCCCATAGATTTAAATCTCCAAGCAGAGTATCGGAAATATTTTTGGAAGGTGTAGCTCCGATAGCTGAAAGGGTTGTTCCAATCGCTTGGACCCAAGAACCAAACGTTGCTTTCAGTTCATTATCCATAACTTGAACACCTTCTTTTAATTATTGTAAACATTTATAGTTTGCTTTGTTACAGATGTATCCAAAATTAGATAAATGGCAAAAAAAATAGTTTGTTGTAGGGAGAAAAATTTGGGGGTGTTTATGTATAGAAGTTAAGTTATTCAGCAATCGGGCGCTTTTCATGAGTAAAAAAAGCCTAATTTCTCACTTACAACACCGAGAAATTAGGCTTTTTTTATATTTGAATTTCCTTAATGTTGTAAATCCGCATTTCCTGACGCTACTACTATTAAATAGTTTAAGAACCCGTAGATTTCTATTCTGCGAGCTCCTTTTTAATCCTATAAACAGTTGATCGAGTAATGGCATTTTTTTCTGCGATTTGCTTAATTGGGGTTCCGGATTTCAACATTCTTACGACTTCTTGATAGACTAATCGCTTTTGTGGATTCTTTGCATTAGGTGAATAAAGTAACGGACGCCCTTTGTAAACTCCTTTTTCTTTGGCAATTTTTATACCTTGGGCTTGACGACGTTTACTTTCTGTCCGTTCCATTTCTGCAACCATCGCCAAAATCTGAACAATCAAATCTTTCATAAATCGGTCCAACAAGGGGTTTCCAATAGCTTCAGCTAAGATAGGCATACTCGTCACGATCAAACCTGCATTTTTATTTTTTAAAGTAGTAACCGTTTCAATAATCTCATTGTAGTTCCTTCCTAGTCGATCAATTGCTTCAACCATGAAATAATCTCCTTCACGAACAAAATCAAGAGCTTTTTGGAATTGCTCTCGATTATTTACTGCAGCACCAGATTTCTTCTCTGTAAATATTTTTTCTGCGCCAAAACTTTTCAAGTTTTCAATTTGCCGTTCCAAATTTTGATCTTCAGTAGAAACTCTAGCATAAGCAACTTTCATTTCGTAATTTTCTCCTTTTACAAATCTATTTAATAGACACCCTAATCATACACTTAAAACCTAATCTTAACAATAATGCTTAAGTGGTTGTTTAAGGTTTACCCTAAATAGACATTGAATAAAAAATATGAAACAATGGACAGGAATCCAAAAAAAGGGAGTGACAAAAGACAATGCAAAAAATAAATTCTTTAACTCAATGTACAGAAATACAACTAGAGGAAGCACACAGAAAATATTTAATTATCTATCCATATTTACAAAAGCCAAAATATTTAGAAAAGATTAGCGTTGAGGAAAACATTTCAATTCGCACTTTGCGTTATTGGATTCAGAAATATCAAGAACTAGGTTTAAGAGGACTGGTTCGAATGAAAAGAACTGATAAGAGCAAAGTGAAAGTTGACCTAGCAATCCAAGACCAAGTAAAAAAATATTCTTGTCCAACAAAGGTATTTCAATTACTTCCATTTACCGAAGAACACTAGCTTGGTGTGAAGATAATGATTTACAATCTCTACGAACTACGCAATTAATTGCTAATTGAAATTCCTTTATTTTTCTATTTTATTCAAGGTAAGTAATATTCAAAGGAAATGTATTACTACAGAACCTAAAGCATAGGTTTAATGTAAACCTTTCTAACAATGTCAGATAAAGGGGGCAATTATATGAATAATACCAATTCAAAGTCAGAACAAAGTGATCAATCGCCAATAAGTTCTAGCCTTAGACTTGCCCTAATAACTGCTATTCTTACTACTATTGAAGAAGGCATTGCAACTATAGAAGCGATAACAGTTATAGATGAGGAAATCATTAATTCAGAAAAAGAAAAACAAGATCAAAAAGAATTAGATGAAAAGTTTGAAAAGATGCAGCAGCAAATTGACAAATTAACAACTGAATTAACAAAAGTAACAAAAAAGGAAATGGGAACAAACAGAAAGCAGTAGGTTTTTATCACAAGATAGCAAGGAGTACTAATAATCAAATTATTAAAGGGGTACGACCGAGATACATGTAAAAAAGGGTCATAGTATGGTATTGTTTACCATTTATAACCCTTTCTTGCTCTTTACTTTCTTATATACTATACAGGAATATCTCCCTCGATTGGTTGTGGAATATTTTCTAAATCGATCATATAGTCTCCGAAACGTTTTATATGCCTAGTCAGATAAGGGCTAAGCATGACAATATCTTCTTTTGAAAATACATAGCCTTCTTTAGAAAGTTCCCACAAAATAAGTGTTATATCACATACATTTTGGAATATTACTGCGTTGGCAACTAAATCATTATATTTAATTCGCTTTTCTTGTTCTTCTGGATCATTTTCTGAAATGATCCCATCGCCACCAAAAAATAGCCATTTGGAAAAGCCGTTATATGCTTCGACTTTGTTTGTACTAGCACCAATTTGCTCTCTTAGTTTTATATCAGAAATATATTTAAGCAAAAATACAGTTCTTACAATCCTTCCTAATTCCCTAAAAGCTTGATATAATCGGTTTTTTCTACTATAGTTACTTAGTTTTCTAAGTAGTGTAGAGGGTAATATTTTACCAGCTTTTATAGAAAGAACCACTTGGAGCAGATCTTGCCAGTGTGTTTCAATTAGGTCCCAGTCAACGGTATCACTAAACAACTGATCAATGTGGTGATATTTTGTGTCCTTATCAGCCCTGTAAAATTTTAAATCCTTCCAATTTCGAATACGAGGCATTAAATTAATCCCCAATAAATGTGCAAGTGCAAAAACAGGCGTTGATTGACCTTGCGTATCAGCATGTAACGTATCGGGCTGAATGTCTGATTTATTTTTCAGCAAACCATCAATAATATAAACTGCTTCCCAAACTCCACATGGAATGAAGTGACTAAAGAGTGCAATATAAGTATCTGAAACATGATGATATGCAATCCCCCCATAACCTCCGTATCGAATGTGGTATTCAGAGATTAAGTTTTCTTCGTAGAGATCAAATTTTGTTCCATCTGCAGCAGCCGTTTTTCCATCACCCCATAGTCTAGGCAAACTAAATTGATTGTATTGATTTAAAATATTACGAATAGCTTCGTCTATTTTAGATGCATTAATATGTCGCCGATTTACAAATGAAATCATGTGTGGGGTTACTTCTTTTTTCATGTGCTTAGAAGTCTGTGTTGGTCCTAAATTACATCCGTATCCAAAAGAAGTAATGATATAACGTTCCATTGCATTTTCAAGCTTAGGATCTGAACCAGATAATGGTCCAAAATGCCGTGTCCAATTTGTCCAATGTTCTACATTACAAAGAATATCTAAGACATTTCGTTCAGGTAAACGTTGAGAAATAACTACCTCTAACGCCTTACTTGTCTGAGGTTGTTCTTTTCTCATTATTTTTCTCAACGTTGGTTCTCCATTTTCATTAATGATTACCTGGCCGTTATCAGGGTAGTTTAAATCTACTTTTTGTGCAGTATCTCCTAGCCAGAGCTTTAATTGTTGAACAAAATCCCCTGAATTTGAAGAAAAGCCAAGTTCCTTACAGTATTCATCTACCATAGGTTTACACTCATCCCAAGAAAGGAGCTGTTCACGGTAATCAGCAAAATTCTCTGATCCTTTTACACAAAGGTCTCCCGTTTTTAAATCGCTTGCAAGATAGGAAAAAATACAGATTTCAAGGTGTTTACGATGGATTAAGTTATTTTCTTTAGGTACATAAATCGTTTTTTTCCACTGTTCACTAGCAAATGAAAGATCCAAATCTATTTGTAGATTTTCAATTTTTCGGTTCTCATTATCACGTAAAAATTGTAAAGCTTCTAAAAGTGATTGATCCTGTGTGGTTGAATTAATTTCAATCATACTAATCAATCTAAAAAGAGTTTTCCTGTGGCTTTTATAGAACTTCCATAAAAGAGGAAGGTAGTTATTGCCATTATATGATGAAATTGATTCACAATCTTCTTTTAATGCGTCGATACCACCTCTTCTCCCTAATAACTCCCTTATTTTCTGACCAGTCAAGGTATCGTTCTCATTTATACTTGTGGCATTTAAGACTTCCGCCAAAACAGATATAAGATTTTCAGTTTTTGATCTATGTTTTTCTCGAAGAAGTTCTAGCTCCTCTTTGCCTTTGTTATGTATAGTTCTGACTCTTTTGAGAAACATCTCTACCAAACTATCTATAGCTGAAATTTTTGAGCGATAAATCATACAAAGTAGCAGCATATATCTTTTAGCTAAATTAAAGTCTTTTAATTCTGATGCATCAAGCGCTTTTGCTTCTAAAGCGAAGTGTTTAATTTTTAAATTTGGAATATCCTCTAGTAAGCTATCAATTTCTTCTATAAAATCAGTTAACAGAAGTAACCTATTTTGTATTTCTTTCATATGCGAAAGTGTTGCGCTTTTTGGAATTTCTTTTAATAAGTTATATTCAGAAGTCCGATTATCATTTTTAGTAACTAGTAATTGATCTAATTTTCGCTCAATTTCAGGAGTCAATTTTGAAAATACTGAATTAAATAACTGGTGATTCACTAATGTTCTTATACGACGAGCCAATCGATCTAATGTACTAAAAGCAGGTAATTCACACCTTTCTTTTATTAATATTTCAATGGATACGTTGATAAGATCGGCTGGATTGTCCATTACCTGTGTAGCCTTATAAATTGAAGTAGTTGCAATATGTAAGGCTTCTTTTCCATAAGGACGTACATTGAGGTAATCTCTAATTGCTTTTTGATGTCGGTAAATTGATTTACTATTGTAATTCGGTTCAACACTAGCAGAGAGATTCAAACAGGTCCGAATATGAATCATGATCTCTACAGGAATATCTTTCGGTAGAGGAAAGTAACCAAGTCGTTGGAAAGACTTTAACATAACTAATAGACTTAGAACTGAAACAGGTCCTCTAGCAACTTTATGCGCAAATTGGTTTTCTTCAGGTGTAGGGGAGTAAACATCACGAAGTTCTTTTGAAGTAGGACGTTTTTTAAATCTTGGATAAGCCGTACGTTCTATAGATGCCAAATTACCAACTCCATTCAAATTAAGTTGGGGGTGGTGACAGAGTAGCTGCCCTAGTCCGTCACATAATTCCCTAAAAATATAAGAGATTTTTAATTTGCTTCTCTAGTTTTCTTTTATTAATCGCTCGATATAATGATCCCTGTGAAAGTCCTGTACCTTCTACAATTTCTTTTACCGAGTATTCTTTACTGTCATACATCCTCAAGGCTATTTCAATTTTCCCTTGATCCACTTTAGGCCTTCCTAGTTTTTTTCCTCTTCTTTTACTCGCTTCTAACCCTTCTTTAACTCTTTCTACAATTAAATTTCTTTCTAACTCTGCGATGACACACATCATTTGAAACATGGCTTTTCCTGTTGATGTTCTTGTATCCATGTTCTCCTTAATAGAAACGAACTTTACACCAGTATCCTCGAATTGCTGAATAATAGAAAGAATATCAAGTGTTTTTCTCCCTAAGCGTGAAATACTTTCTACTACAACGGTATCACCTTTCCTTATTACATCTAGCAATGAGTTAAGTCCATCTCTATCCTTTGTAGTCCCAGTAAATTTCTCTTGAACCATTTTTTCACAGCCGTACTCAGAAAGTAATATAATTTGTCGGTCTAAATTTTGGTCAACTGTCGAAACTCGAGCATAACCGATTATCATAAAGAAGCCTCCTGCACAATTTAATAATCTAATTGTACAAGAGACATCATTTTTGTAAAAGTATTTGGTAAAACTTTTGGTAATTATTTTTGGTAACCTATAAAATTAGTAAAATCAAGCATCAGTATTTCTCATAAATATTGTTACAAAAAATATGGTTTTTGGTAACAATCTTTTTATTAATACAAAACCAATCAGATATAATTATTTTGATAAACGCTCCATGAGAGTAGCTTTTTCTGCTTCAAAACCAGGTTTGTCAAGTAAAGCAAACATATTCTTCTTGTATGCTTCGACTCCAGGCTGGTCAAATGGGTTAACTCCTAATAGATGGCCACTAATCCCACATGCCTTCTCAAAAAAGTAAACCATCTCACCGTAAGTGTATTCATTCATTTCATCCAGTTCAATCACGAGATTAGGTACTTCTCCATCTATATGGGCCATAAGGGTACCCTGAAATGCACTTTTGTTGACTTCATCCATCGTCTTACCTGCCAGGAAGTTTAATCCATCAATATTTTCTGGATCCTCCTGAATAGTCACTTCAATTCGAGGTTTCTTAATCTGTAAAACCGTTTCTAAAAGGTTTCGTCGACCTTCTTGTACATATTGCCCCATGGAATGCAAATCCGTTGAAAAATCAACGGAAGCAGGGAATAGCCCCTTTTGATCTTTTCCTTCACTTTCCCCAAACAGCTGCTTCCACCATTCCGATACGTAGTGAAGGGAGGGCTCATAGTTAACAAGCACTTCAATTGCTTTTCCCTTATTGTAGAGTACATTTCGGACCGCAGCATACTGATAGCTCTCATTTGTCAATAAATCAGGATTGTTGTATTTACGGGCTGCTGCTGCTGCCCCTTCCATCATATGATCAATATCAAGTCCTGCTACGGCAATTGGTAAGAGACCAACTGCTGTTAGCACAGAATACCTTCCACCAACATCATCCGGAATAACGAACGTTTCATATCCTTCTTCGTCCGCAAGCTTTTTTAATGCGCCTTTTTTCTGATCTGTAGTAGCAAAAATACGTTTTCTCGCCTCTTCTTTTCCGTATTTTTTCTCCATATAGTCACGGAAAATACGGAAAGCAAGGGCTGGCTCTGTCGTTGTTCCTGATTTAGAAATGACGTTAACAGAGATATCTTTCCCCTCTAATAGTTCAAATAAATGAGATATATAAGTAGAACTGATATTCTGACCGGCAAAATAAACATGTGTCTTATTGTTCATCTGGTTATGAAAGCTATGGGACAGAGATTCTATAGCCGATCTTGCCCCCAGGTACGAACCACCAATACCAATTACAACCATTGCGTCTGAATGTTTCTTGATTCTTTCAGCAGCTTGTTTAATTCTTTCAAATTCACTCTTATCATAGTTTAGTGGCAAATCGACCCAACCAAGATAATCAGAGCCGGGGCCTGTTTTTTCATGTAGCATTTTATGAGCCACTTTTACAAATTCACTTAGATTATCTACTTCACTCTTTTTCATAAATGCTAATGCATTGGAGTAATCAAACGAAATAGTCATACATTACTTCCCCTTTCAATCAAATTTAGCTTAGCTGCTTCAATCGGAGATCCTTCTCCGTAAAAAAGATCTCTCGGCATAGTAAAACGTTTCATGTTAGTGCATTCTCCTTTTCTACAGTATATAAGGGAAGTTTTTAAAAACACATTTAAACTCCCCCTTTTCAATTTTGAAAAATCCTTAGTGGGACCGTGTAATTATCAATAGCGTACATTAAAAGATAGTTAGTATTAAGAAAACTCAATGGTCCCTCTCTACATCGGCACTTAGTATGTCTTCTGTTTTGATTTCAAGTAATATTTCCAAGAATCTTATCGTTCCTAATACTTTTCGAGTGTCTCCCTCATTTTGAACATTCTCCATTTTCTTTTGTTGGATCAGTTCACTTATTACTTGCTTGAAAGCATTGGTTTTTATAAGCCATTCTCCAACCAGTAGCTTAGTTGAGTCTCTCTCGTGTTCGGTTTTGACAGCAAATAAACTTTCGGTATCTGTCTCTCTTAACGTGATTGAATTAAAATCTTCGCTCATTTGAATCCGAAAATAATTCCTTTCACTATCATAGTATTTTCCGTCCCTTAGAAGAAAATACTCTATCCCTAATACTATTTCATAAAAGGGCTCATTATCTGATGGAGAATGGAGTTCTTTTACTTCGATATTCTTCACCATGTCTAAATAGGTTTCTAAACCATATTGTGTGTTAATGATTTTTGCATCCAATACGTTCATGATGTCACACCTCAATATTGTTTTATTTTTTTGGCTCTGTTAAACTTGTCTGTTGGCTCCAGGTGCTCGCTTTCCGCGGGCGAGCCGGGAGCCTCCTCGGCGCTGTGCGGCTGCGGGGTCTCCCTTGTCCTGTTTTTCCCACAGGACGTTGAATCATCATCCGTGAATAGGCACCGCACGAGAAAATGTGAATGCATTTTCGAGGAGTCTCGCTCCTTCCGCTTCAATCAACATAGTTAGCACTATCAACGACTTAAGTAAATCTACCAATTTTTGGGATATACCAAACTAAAAATCCAATGAATTTCCGGCTCATTTTAACGAAAGACATATACAGCAGATGACTTTATGATTTTTCCACAGCATGTCCGCCAAATTCATTACGAAGGGAAGCTACCACTTTACCTGTAAATGTATCATTGTCTAATGAACGGTAACGCATTAGTAAAGACATAGCGATAACAGGGGTAGCTGTTTGAAGATCCAAAGCGGTTTCAACTGTCCATTTCCCTTCCCCAGAAGAATGCATAATGCCCTTAATTTCATCTAATTTTGCATCTTTAGAAAATGCGCGTTCTGTCAATTCCATGAGCCATGAGCGGATGACAGAACCGTTATTCCACACCCGTGCCACTTTTTCATAGTCAAAATCGAAATCGCTTTTTTCCAGGACTTCGAATCCTTCACCAATGGCGGCCATCATTCCGTATTCTATTCCATTGTGGACCATTTTTAAGAAGTGGCCACTACCAGATTTCCCAGCATATAAATACCCATTATCTACAGCTGTATCTCTAAAAATCGGCTCGACAATGCTCCATGCTTCAGGATCTCCACCAATCATATAACAAGCACCATAGCGAGCACCTTCCATCCCCCCAGAAGTACCGGCATCCATAAAGCTCACTCCAACTTTCTTCAACTGTTCGTAACGACGAATGGATTCCTTATAATGCGAATTACCAGCTTCAATGACGATATCTCCTTCACTTAGAAATGGTGTGATTTCACTAATAACTGAATCAACGACGGAGTGTGGGACCATTATCCAAACAACTCGTGGCTTTTCTAATGATTGAACAAGATCTTGTAAACTGGATGCTCCTTCAACTCCATATTTTTTAATTTCTTCAATAGTATTTGTATTTAGATCAAACGCCATTACACGGTGTTTATTGTCAATTAAGTTTTTTCCTAAGTTCATACCCATTTTCCCTAATCCAATTAATCCTACTTTCACTTGAGTTTCCTCCTTTAAATTACAAAAAATAGCGTGTATTATTATGCTACCCATTTGTTGTTCTTCATGGTCTCCTTATGGAACCATAAGGATTCAACAAATACTTTAAGTTCCTTGGGTAAATCGCGTAACAATTATCTGTCAAATCCAACCTCGGTTTGCTCTCTTCATACCAATAGCCTTCCAGGGAGGTGCGGATTAAACTCCCCCCCTGGTTTCCCACCATTTAAAACCATCCTCCTCCAATAATTGCGAAGCAGCTTGTGGCCCCATCGAACCGGCTTGATATAGGTGGAGTGGAAGGGCATTTTCCTCAAACGCCTCTAAAACGGGCTGTACCCATTTCCAAGATAATTCAACTTCGTCCCAATGAGCAAAGAAGGTAGAGTCCCCACGCAGAGCATCGAATATTAAGAGTTCATAAGCTTCTGGTATGTCTTTTGTACTTGCTGAGAAGTCAACAATTATCGGCTCCAAATTTCCATTTGTTAAATTTTTGCTATTTAATTGCATCGACACACCCTCATTTGGACTTACTTTGATAACTAATAGATTGGGTTCTGCAAATTGATTCTCGTTAGTATACACATTTTTCGTTGGATTCTTGAATTCAATCACAATCCGCGTCGACTTTTCCTTCATTCTTTTTCCTGTCCGGATATAAAATGGCACCCCATCCCAGAATGAACTATCAATCCATAAACGAGCAGCCACAAATGTATCGTTTGTGGAAGAAGCATTCACTCCAGGTTCTTCTAAATATCCGACTACAGGTTTACCCTTTATTTCCCCCGGTCCATATTGACCACGAACAACGTGGATACCTACAGTATCTTTCTGTACAGGCCGAAGAGAGTCCATAACTTTTCTTTTCACTGTACGGATATCGTTCGTGCTCATCTGTTTTGGCTGATGCATGGCCGTCATCATCAACAGCTGCATCATATGATTTTGGACCATATCACGAATAGCCCCTGCTTTTTCATAATAACTAGCTCTCTCTTCTACACCAACCGTTTCACTAGCCGTTATTTGCACATTGGCAATATACCGATTGTTCCATAGTGATTGCAGCACAGGGTTGGCAAATTCTAAAGCTTCAAGGTTTTGAACCATCGGTTTTCCAAGATAATGGTCAATCCTGAAAATTTCGTCTTCTTCAAAAGCTTTGCTTAGTTTTTCATTTAAATCTTGAGCAGATTTTAAATCACGCCCAAATGGTTTTTCGATCATTAATCGTTTCCATCCTTTTGTCGAGCCTAATCCACTCTCCTTGATGTTCAAAGCAATTACATCAAAGAATTCAGGAGCAACAGAAAGATAAAACATTCGATTCTCTTCAATACTCTGGTCTTTTTCATTTTGTTGAACGACTTCAACTAACTTCTTATACCCTTCAGCATTCGTGAAATCTAACTGGCAATAACGAAATGCCTTTACAAACTCTTGTTTTTCGGATTTATCATTTATCAAGTGTCTAGAAAAAGTGTATAGCGAGTCTGTTACATGGTTTTGAAAATCAACATCAGACATTTCGTCTATTCCTACACCAATGATCAAAAAAGAATCTGGTAATTTTTGATTCAAATATAAATTAAACAAGGCAGGGTAGATTTTTCGCTTAGCTAAATCCCCAGTTGCCCCAAATAAGACAAACGTCATAGAATCCACTTTTCATTCCTCCACTTTTTCAAAGCATTTTCAAATAGAAAAATGTCTGATTTTCTTCGTTTTCCCTACAAAACAACAAGGATTTTCGCTATTGCGTTATCCTACTTTTGGATGTAAGTTTCGTTTATTTCTCCCAGCTTGTCCGGTAATAATGATATCTCTTAATTGAGAATGTCCACATTTTGGACAGGTTTCATTATTTATGGTGATGATTAGACATCTTTCACAAACTTTTCGCTGCTTAGTTTTGAACCTTTCCATGCGGATCTCTCCTTTCGTAAAAAGCAACAACATGTATAAATTATTAAATGAAGTTTCACTTCATCTCACCATGCTTGTAGCAGTATTCCCTTAAGGTTTGGTAGTATTCTTTAAGCTCGCTATTACTTGAGCAAAATCAGTATATTACGTATGTTATATTTTTGAAAGTACGCACTTTATTAACATATAGATACATTGGTATAACATAGTGTTAAAAATAATACTATAAACTTGAATCCAATACCAAGAGTGAAAAGCCAAGGACAGCGATTATACAAGATTCGCTGCCCTTGGCTTTTTAGTAACTGATTCTTTTATTAAATGTTGTGTTTAAATGTTGTGTTTTTTCAACCTTTTAAATACGTAGAGATATAAAAAAACACGGACAGCATCTTTATTAAGATAGCTAACCGTGGTTTGTTAGTATATGAACTTTTTTACACTTTTTCGAACCCCTAGGAGAAACACTTTTTTCTACTGAATAGACGATTTGTTTTCTGTTTCTTTTTCCAATACATTCTCAATATAATCTTTACCCCAGTCATACATAGCATCCAGAATAGGCATCAGACTTCTTCCATACTCAGTGAGTGAGTATTCAACTTTTGGTGGAACGACAGGATAGACTTCACGATGAACAATCAAATGGTCTTCAAGTTCGCGCAATTGATTAACAAGCATTCTTTGAGTGATACCCGGCATGAGGGCCTTTAGTTCACCAAAACGTTTGGTTCCTTCTTTTCCTAGATGCCACAATACCAACATTTTCCATTTTCCACCAATAATCGAAAGAGTCAATTCTTTTTCACAATTAAACACTTTTTCCCCAAGATTCGGCATTCATTTCACCTCCAACCCTTATTATGTCCCATAGTATACTTTTTGTTACTATATGATAAAAAAGTGCATACTTTTAATTTAGTAACATACCCAGTATACTGAGTATCATACCGTTAGTAAATAGCTATCAATTGGATACAATAACACTGTGCAAAAGAAAGCTATACGGCACAATATACTATTATATAAGGAGCGAGTAATAAATGAAATTACAATTAGCATTAGATCTTGTAGATATTCCAGGAGCCATTGAATTGGTGAAAGAAGTAGAAAATCATATAGATGTTGTAGAAATCGGCACGCCGGTTGTGATTAATGAAGGCCTTAAAGCAGTAAAGGAAGTGAAAGCTGCCTTCCCTAACTTAACTGTATTAGCTGACCTTAAAATCATGGATGCAGCTGGATATGAAGTTAGCCAAGCATCTGCAGCAGGCGCTGACATCATCACCATTCTTGGTACAGCTGAAGACGAGTCCATTAAAGGTGCTGTAGAAGAAGCAAAAAAACAAGGTAAACAAATCCTTGCTGATATGATCGCAGTTAAAGACATTGAAGGTCGTGCGAAAGAACTGGATGAACTAGGAGTAGATTATATCTGCGTTCACACAGGTTATGACCTTCAAGCTGTAGGAAAAAATTCTTTCGAAGACCTTGCAACCATTAAGAGCGTTGTAAAAAATGCGAAAACTGCTATTGCAGGCGGAATCAAATTAGAAACACTTCCAGATGTGATTAAAGTACAACCAGATCTTGTCATCGTAGGTGGCGGTATCACAAGCAAAGACGATAAAAAAGCAGTTGCAGCTAAAATGCAAGAATTAATTAAACAAGGTTAATTATAACTATGAAAACTACTCAATATTTAGCTGAAGTCGTTCAAGAATTAAGTCGGACAGTCGACTTAATCTCTGACGAAGAAGCAGAGAAGTTGGTTAATAAGATTCTGGAATCCAAAAAAATCTTTGTTGCAGGTGCGGGCAGATCTGGATTTATGGGCAAATCTTTCGTGATGAGAATGATGCACATGGGGATCGATGCTTATGTAGTCGGTGAAACTGTAACAGCAAATTTAGAAAAAGGTGATTTGTTGATCATCGGTTCAGGTTCAGGTGAAACGAAAACCTTGGTTTCAATCGCTGAAAAAGCAAAAAGTTTAGGTGGGACGGTCGCAGCTGTAACGATTTCCCCTGACTCCACGATTGGAAAATTAGCTGATATTATCATTAAATTGCCTGGATCACCGAAAGATCAATCTGAAAGTGAATACAAGACCATACAACCAATGGGGTCACTTTTTGAGCAAACGATGTTATTATTTTATGATGCATTGATCTTGCGTTTTATGGAAAAAAAAGGCTTAGACTCTACTAAAATGTACGGCAAACATGCCAATCTCGAATAGAGTACACTTTAAAAAATATGGAAACATCGTAAAGACCGCATTTATTTCTTTTATGAATTGCGGTCTTTACTGCATATTACAAATAACACAGTCCATACAGGAAAGAAAAAATAGCCTCTGATTCAGTCCCTTCTATGGCCGGATCAGAGATCATTCTTGGGTGGGGCACAGCCAAGAATTTAGCCATCACTCACAGTATGAGCCCTATTTGGGTTATCACCAATATTTCACTGGTAGGCCCCATGTCTATATAAGTTTTTTTATGGGAAAATAAAATCCTATTGGCGATGAAAAACGCTTCATAAGTGTAGTAAACAAAACTCTTCGTTTTATAAAACAAAGGAATGAGGTTGAATAAATGGTTCGATTCGGCGTAATCGGTACTAATTGGATTACAGAAAGATTACTTGAAGCAGCAAATGATGTAGAAGATTTTAAACTAACTGCTGTTTATTCTCGCACGATTAGTAGAGCAGAAGAATTTGCAAGTAAATATGGAGTAACAAAAATATTTACAAACCTAAAAGAAATGGCAGTTAGTCAAGAAATTGACGCGGTGTACATTGCTACTCCCAATTCATATCACGCAGAACAAGCTATTTTATTTTTGCAAAATGGCAAACATGTGTTATGTGAAAAGCCACTGGCTGTTAATGCAACCGAAGTAGCGAGGATGATTCAAGCCTCAAAAGATCATAACGCCCTATTAATGGAAGCAATGAAATCAACATTACTTCCAAACTTCAAGGTCATTCAAGATAATTTACATAAAATTGGTCCTATCCGTAGATACTTTGCAAGCTATTGTCAGTATTCATCTCGTTATGATAAATACAAAGAAGGAATTGTCCTTAATGCCTTCAATCCAGAGTTTGCGAACGGTTCATTAATGGACCTTGGTGTCTATTGTTTGTATCCACTTATTACATTATTTGGTGAACCAAAAGAAGTGAAGGCAACTGGCATTATGCTTGATTCGGGTGTGGATGGTGAAGGTAGCGTCATCTTAAAATATGATGATAAAGATGCGATTGTGATGTATTCCAAAATAACGAACTCTTATTTACCAAGCGAAATTCAAGGCGAAAAAGGAAGTATCATGATTGATAAGATTCATACGGCTGAAAAAGTAGAAATTCACTACACTGACGGCACGGTTGAACAATTAACAGTCGACCAATCTCATCCAGCTATGTATTACGAAGTGAAAGAATTTATTGAATTAATCAACCGAGGAAAAACAGAGTCTGATACTAACTCATATAAAAATTCATACACCACGATACAAGTGTTGGATAAAGTGAGAGATGAAATAGGTCTTGTATATCAAAGTGATCATAAGTGAAAAAACACAAAAACCCCTACAGCGACTTGTATTATTCTCTTGAGAAATTACGAATCTGGCCTGTTTGTCGAAGAATAAAAGAAATCGTTTTAGAACTTACCTAAACTATTTTGCATCCATTCTTTTTTATAAGAGCATTATAGCATTTTCTACCCGGCTAACAAATTTTAAAGGACTTTTGCTTATTATGCAAAGGTTCAATGCTCATTTTTTAAGATGTGTTTCTTCTTTAATTTGTGATTTAGTTTAAGTATTCCTTAATAGGAGTAGCAACAATGACACTACCCCTATTAGGATCCTACCAACAACCGCACTTTTCTGACCCCACCCTACCCTACAGAGTAAAAAGGGTTGTAAATGTAAAAAAAATCCATGCTATGACCCTTTTTTACAAGTACCTCGGTCGTACCCCTTAAAGGTGCATTTACACAAGCTTCAGCCGACGAACAAAATTATGCAGTTTGATTTTTATATTTTATGAATGATCATTAATTTTGTAGAAGCCGGCAATCTCGTCGGTTTTTTTACTGAACATTTTGTGTCCGAAGCGCCGCCGATCAGTAGCGCTTCTTGTGTCTACTACGCATTATTTCTTGTTATGTATAATGAAAAATCTATTCAACAAATCGGGCGAAATAGTGGAAGAACTCTTTGTTTTTAAACGACTTTATTGTTATTTATTTTGAGATAAATGGGTACAGGATGAAGAAAGTTAAACAACTATTTTTTAACACCGTTCTACATTTAGAACGGTGTTATCTGTGTTTAAAGTATTAAGATTCAACAACTTGATTGTAAATGAACAGATGTGCAAAATAGCACTTAAAATAAGCGCAAATTACCTCCTAAAGTGACAGCAAGGGCAATGGCTGAAAAGAAACTGTTTAATACTGTTAGTCAATCTCTTACAAATGAACAAAAAGGAAAGCTTGAAGAGATCATTACTTCGCAGCATCCATCCGAATCCAATAAAACGATATTGGGTTGGTTAAAGGAACCGCCGGGTCATCCTTCACCCGAAACATTTCTAAAAGTAATAGAACGACTCGAATACATACGAGGAATGGAATTAGAAACGGTACAAATTAGTCATTTGCATCGCAATCGCCTGTTACAACTATCTCGCTTAGGCTCAAGATATGAGCCATATGCATTCCGTGACTTTCAAGAAAATAAGCGATATTCGATATTAACCGTCTATTTATTACATCTTACTCAAGAGTTAACGGATAAAGCTTTTGAAATTCATGATAGACAAATACTTAGTCTGTTATCAAAAGGCCGTAAGGCTCAAGAGGAAATTCAGAAACAAAACGGTAAAAAGCTGAATGAGAAAGTTATACACTTTACGAACATCGGACAAGCTTTAATCAAAGCAAAAAAGGAAAAATTAGACGTTTTTGAGGTTTTAGAATCCGTTATCGAATGGAATTCTTTTGTCTCTTCGGTCGAAGAAGCTCAGGAGCTTGCACGCCCTGCCGACTATGATTATTTAGACTTACTGCAAAAACGATTTTATTCACTTAGAAAATATACGCCAACGCTATTAAGGGTATTGGAATTTCATTCTACAAAAGCAAATGAACCACTTTTACAAGCTGTTGAGATTATCCGTGGAATGAACGAATCCGGAAAGCGAAAAGTGCCTAATGACTCACCTGTGGATTTTATTTCAAAACGTTGGAAAAAGCATTTATACGAGGATGATGGTACAACAATCAATCGTCATTACTATGAAATGGCTGTTTTAACAGAACTTCGGGAGCATGTTAGGGCAGGAGATGTTTCCATTGTTGGCAGCAGACAATATAGAGACTTTGAAGAATATTTGTTTTCAGAAGATACATGGAATCAAACGAAGGAGAATACAAGATTATCAGTTAGTTTATCATTCGAGGATTATATGACGGAGAGAACCAGCAGCCTAAAGGTTAAAGTGGTTAGCTACCAATTCCAACAAGTTAGACGGGGTTTCTCTTGAAAAAGGAAAGCTGTCAATTGCACGCTTAGAAAAAGATGTTCCAGAAGAAGCAAAAAAATTTAGTGCAAGCCTGTATCAGATGCTACCAAGAATAAAATTAACCGATTTACTGATGGATATTGCTTATATAACAGGATTTCATGAGCAATTTATTCATGCTTCCAATAATCGAAAACCGGATAAAGAAGAAACAATTATTATTATGGCTGCTCTTTTAGGAATGGGAATGAATATTGGTTTAAGCAAAATGGCTGAAGCAACACCCGGACTTACATATAAGCAATTGGCCAATGTATCACAATGGCGCATGTATGAAGATGCAATGAATAAAGCCCAAGCCGTATTAGTAAATTTTCATCACAAATTGCAATTGTCTTCTTATTGGGGAGACGGTACAACATCCTCGTCCGATGGTATGAGAATGCAGATAGGCGTTTCATCGCTACATGCAGATGCAAACCCACATTATGGAACTAGAAAAGGAGCCACCATCTATCGTTTTACAAGTGATCAATTTTCTTCTTATTACACAAAGATTATTCATACTAATTCAATGGATGCGATTCATGTTTTGGATGGTTTGTTACACCATGAGACGGATCTAAATATAGTAGAGCATTATACAGACACGGCTGGTTACACAGACCAAATATTCGGACTGACCCATTTATTAGGATTTAAATTTGCTCCAAGAATACGAGATTTATCAGACTCGAAATTATTTACAATAGATAAGGCAAGTGAGTATCCAAAATTAGAAGTCATTTTACGTGGACAAATAAATACAAAGGTCATTAAAGAGAATTATGAGGATGTTTTGCGATTAGCTCATTCTATAAGGGAAGGAACAGTTTCAGCATCCCTTATTATGGGGAAATTAGGTTCTTATTCAAGACAAAACAGCTTGGCTACAGCCTTACGTGAGATGGGCCGAATAGAAAAAACGATCTTTATTTTGAATTATATTTCGGATGAATCATTAAGAAGAAAAATACAAAAAGGATTGAATAAAGGAGAAGCCATGAATGGACTGGCAAGAGCTATTTTCTTCGGAAAACAAGGCGAGCTTAGGGAACGAACCATACAGCATCAATTGCAAAGGGCCAGTGCCTTAAACATCATTATCAATGCCATCAGTATCTGGAATACTTTACATCTAACAAAGGCAGTTGAATATCAAAAACGGTCAGGTAGTTTTAATGAAGAATTATTGCACCATATGTCACCTCTAGGTTGGGAACATATTAATTTACTTGGAGAATACCATTTTAATTCGGAGAAAATGGTCTCGTTAGATTCTTTAAGACCATTGAAACTTTCTTAACGTTGTTAAAACTGGGGGAATCGTCTTGAAAATGGGCTTAGCGTTGTAAATTCGCATTTTCCTGACGCTACCCCCAAATGAGGATTTATATAAAGAAGTAACGTTCGCTGCATTGTCTTCAATAACAGCTAAAGGAGGCTTTCTCGAGTTAGAATCCCATCTTGGGTCTAAAGAAAGGTCACAGCTTTTTGGATATGAGGTTAAAACTAATGACACTGAGGAGAGCTAATTAGGCTCTCCTTTTTCTGTAATAGGATGCTTTTCTAAAACTGACTCAGCTTATCCCTTAAATGAATAATTACATAGTAAATGGGAAAAATATATTTGTTAAAAATAACTAAGGAGATGATACAAATGGCATTAATACCTTATGATCCATTTAGACAATTAACTAACATTAGGAGAGATTTTGACAGATTATTCAATGATTTCCCTTTTCATTTAGACAATGAAATGAATCAATTGGGGAATATAAGAGTGGATGTTCATGAAACAGATAAAGAGGTAGTAGCAACTTGTGACATTCCAGGCTTACAGAGTAAAGAAGATGTAAACATTGATATTGAAAATAATGTATTGAGAATTAGTGGCTCAATTAACAGAACTAATGAGATTAAAGAAGAGAATATGCATAGGAGAGAAAGATACACAGGTAGCTTTCACAGAGCTATTACACTACCAACTCCTGTTTCTGAGGAAGGTATAAAGGCTTCTTATAAGGATGGTGTACTAGAAGTTATCATGCCTAAACAAACTCAAACAAATAAAAAGAGAATTGATGTGGATTTCCATTAAAAATGAGCAGTTTGCTACCTGTTATGAAAGAGTTTGGCAGGGATTACTTACAGGAAATTGCTGAGGAACAACCTGACCTAGTTGATTTGCTAATTTTAAGCTGCCATTTACCTCAGGCAAAGAAAAAAATTATTTTAAATGAGCTGACTAATAATATTAAAAATTCCTACCAGGGGCTGTCCGAAAAGTCCCTAAAATAAGGCAAGAGGAGAAAAAGGCTCGTTTTTCTCCTCTTGCTTTTCTATTCTGTTGTTTTATTTTTGAAAGTAGCTGGCGGATGCCCGCTACTTTCAATAGGTTGTGGGCCAATGCCACAATCCCAAACTCGGCATGAACCTTATCGAGCCCCCGCAACGAAAACCTGCGGAACGACCGATTGCCCTTAATATGACCAAACGCACTTTCTACTTCGATTTTCCGTCGAGCGTAGATTGCGGTCTTCTCTTCACATTCAAGGGCTGTTTTCGCTTTGGTTTTCATTTCTTCAAAAATCGTATTCCAGTGAATTTGCCGATTTCCCTTGGCTTTTGTGCACTGGGCCTTCAAGGGACAATCTGTACAGTCTTCGCATTCATAGATTTTGAAACTTTGTTCATAACCGTAGCGATTTTTTTTGGTTTGATATTTTTTAAAGAGAACCTTCCTTCCATTTGGGCAAATAAAATAATCGTCTTGTTCCATATAAGTCCAGTTTTTAGCGTTTTTGATATCATTTTTGAATTTACGTGTTTGTTCATGGAGGTAGGAACCATAAGGAATAAGAAAATCAAAACGTAGCTCTTTTTCTTCTCCTACCGCATAAACATAATTTTCTTCGCTTCCGTAACCTGCATCGGCAATGACGGTTTTAGGCATCGGTAATGATGTAGAGGCGAGCTTTTCCATATGTGGAATAAAACAACGTGTGTCAGTTGGGCGTTGATGAATCGAGTAGAATAGGATAAATTGATTTTCTGTCCCCATTTGAACATTGTATCCTGGTTTTAGCTGACCGTTTTTCATAGGATCTTCTTTCATTCGCATAAAGGTGCCATCTTTGTCCGTTTTTGAATAACTGTTTCGTTCGCCAAAGATTTCGTTCTGTTCCTTATATTTGGCAAGTCGCTCGATGAAATCCTGTCGGATTAACTTCACTGACTTCTTTAATGTACTACGTTCTTTTCGCTTTTCTTTACGGATGTGTGTACAAGATTCTATTTCGATTTCCTCTGTTAACGTTTCTACTTTCTCCTCGAGTTTCTCCGCTACACTTTCTAGAGTAGGTATCGTGTGGTCTTCGTTGAGAAGAACTTCTCCTTGGATCATACCAGCTTCCAATTGGGTTAGTTCCTGAATATGTTGAAGGGTTTCTTGAATTTTTTCTTTTAATTTAGCTTCAAATTTCTCGGTTGATTTCTTCCATACAAAAGTATACTTATTGGCATTGGCCTCGATTTTGGTCCCATCCAAAAAGTAGTTTTCCATTGTGATGTAGTTTTCTTCTATTAGTTTTAGAATCATCACTTCAAATAGCTCGTCTATCAAAACATTCAACCGTACTCCTCTAAACTCATTAATGGTACGGAAATCAGGTTGTTGCATCGCAGCTAGCCACATCGCTGGGATGTTTTCTGTAATCAGCTTTTCGATCCCACGGCAAGAATAAATTTTTTGAGAATAGCCAAATAGAATGATTTTAAGCATCATTTTAGGATGATAAGAGCTTCGTCCTCCACCTTTATAATGGGAGAATAGAATTTTGTCCGAAACAGCCTCTACCATTTCATCTATCACACGGGCCACATGATGAGCTGGAATGAAGGATTCTAAATCAAAAATTGCTTGGATTTGACGGTTGTTGTAAGGTTTGAACGTTGGGGATAATTGCCTTTTATTGTTTTTTTTCTCCATCTCATTCCCTTCTAGAACTGGAAGTAATGTCATTTGCGTGTTATAATTTTCAGTAGTAATCATTTGATTGCACAAAAAAATCATCCTTTCTTTTAATGTTGTGTGGTAACTTCATTTTACTAAAAAGGATGTTTTTTTTGTGCATTTTTTTAGAAAAAAGATAAAAAAAGGGGTCCGAAAAATTAGCTTTTACTCACTTTTCGGACAACCCCTTTTCTTTTGTAAGCCCAAACTATAAAAAATAAGCATACCTTAACCGTACGCATCATAAATCACCGTATATCATGATTTTTTTAATCAGATATACGGTGATTTCATTTTATCTGCCACATTCTGCTTGAATCATTTTTGACCAAGGCATATATTGATTTAAAATTTCCGAATGTGGATAGATATCAAGATTCGGAAAATCTGTCAGTAACTTCAAGAGATAACGATAGAAATCCACTCCGTTTGCTTTTGCCATTTCTGCGATACTTAAACAGATGGCGTTGGCTTTTGCACCAACTTCACTGACGGAAAAGAGCCAGTTTTTTCTTTTATGTGTTTAAGTACATAAAAGGAAAAACTGGATTTTTGCAAACACTCCGAAAGGAGCGAAGGCTAGTGCTGTGACTTATAGTATTGTAGAAACAGCCAAAGAAAATGGGCTTAATCCTTATCAATACTTGATGTACATTTTCGAGAAGCTTCCCAATGAGATGCGAGTAATGAGAACGCCATTGATCGGATTTTTAAAGCCTGATTTTCTACTTCTGTCAAAAATGTCTCGTCATATTCAAATTCCTGTACCTCCGATAAATATCTTATATTTTTTGCTGCTTCAATTCCTCGCCTACGCAAGGATTTCGATTTTACCAAATCACAATAATAAATGGTATTCGCTGTAGTTGGTACTGAGCCAGCTAATTGAGTAAGATAGGTTACGCCGCCCACATCCTCCAGTATCCCTTTTTGATTTAGTTGTTCGGAAACAGTGACCACATCAATATCTTTATAGCCACCCTTTATACTCTTTAATTCTGGTTTTAATTCTTCCTCTGGAATAAGTAATGATAAGGTTTTGAATAGTTTGTCATCACCTTTGTTGCTTAACTCTGCTGCTAATTTATTTACATACCAATTAGGTGCTCCTGTCGCAATTAATCATATCGGCACATGTTTCAACAGATTTTTCAAAGCGATAAATAAATACAACTTCAATATATCTTTGTCCATCTTTCGAGTGCGGCTTAATGACTTCTAATTTTTGAAATAGGCCCGAGATTTACTGGTGTTCCATATAATTATAAATTGTTATACACAACTTCCAGTAGCTTGATAATATTGTCTTGACGTTGAAACAGTTCGTCCTGACGTTGAAATAGTTTGTCAAGAGTTTTCGTTATACTTTGAATGGCATTACCTGTGCCATAAAGTTTATTCTTGAACTCTACAAGCCCTTGCTTTATCTTTTCAATTTTATTGTCAATTACATCGGCGTATGCGAGCCATAGTATAAATTCGTACATAAAAGGATTAGATTAGTCATTCCTAGGTCCAGTTTAAAAAATTAGGTATTGCTAGGCCTAGTTTCGTATTGCAAAAAATGTGCTATTGCCGTTTATTATTTTCAGGATAGTATTTAACAACAAGAGTCAAATTGAACAGTTGTTTTTCAGTCTTTTTTCATATCGAGAAACATATACTCAGTAAGAATGACTTTAGAATAGGAGGATCTAAATGACAAACAACAACCTGTTAAGCTTTTATGATCCATATGTTTATCAGACATTAACAACCATTGTTGGTAAAATTGTTACTGTTCAAACCATAAGAGGTAGCGTTCGTGGCTCCTTGAAAAATGTATTGCCAGATCACATTGTTGTCGAATCTAACGGAACTCCCTTTTTTATTCGTACCCAGCAAATTATTTGGGTTTTTCCTGGTTAACAAAAAGGAAGTGGAGGGGAAATAATGTTTAAAAGAATAAATAAATTGGCAATTGAACTTCCTATACCCGCACACGGCGATATGAATGCTGCAGCAGCAGTACAAGAACTCTTGGGTGGCAAGTTTGGGGAGATGTCTACCTTAAATAACTATATGTTTCAGTCTTTTAACTTCAGAAATAAAAAAAAGCTAAAACCATTCTATGAGTTAGTGGCAAGCATTACAGCAGAAGAATTTGGTCATGTAGAACTTGTTTCTAATACGATTAATTTGTTATCGGTAGGTAATACTTTTCCAGGGAATCCGGATATCACTCCACTTCAAAATGGGAAGGATGCGAGAAACACCCACCATTTTATTTCTACAGCTCAAACGGCTATACCAGGTGATTCAATGGGAAGACCTTGGACTGGTGATAATGTTTTTAATAGTGGAAATCTGGTTTTAGATTTAACACATAACTTTTTTCTAGAGATTGGTGCACGTACACATAAAATGAGAGTTTATGAGATGACTGATAACCCAGTTGCTAGAACCATGATTGGGTATTTACTTGTTCGTGGAGGAACACATATCCTCGCCTATGCGAAAGCAATCGAAATTGCTACAGGGGTAGACTTGACGAAAATGCTTCCAGTTCCAAATCTTGATAACTCAAAATTTGATTATGCCAGACCGTTCATAGAAAAAGGCTTAAGCAATGTGCTATTCACATGGAGCGAAACAGAATACAGGGATATCGGAATGATTTGGAAAGGAACAAATCCGGAAAATGGGCAACCACTTGAAGTGAAAATTGGTACTCCTGAAGGCGGACCAATTCCAAACTTAGAGGAGTTACCTGAAGAATTTGCTCCTGGTATTACTAGGGACGATTATGAATTAATCAAAAAACGTCTAATGGAAAATTTATAATAGATTTTTTGTAGGAAAGTTTTTCAACGACCTGGAGGATTTGAAGCAACTATAAGAGGATATTTTTACCAAGAAGCTAGAGAAACAGAAATTAGGTTAGCAAGGAGACTAATTAAAGGAGAACGATTTCATCCAGCGACATACTCATTATGGTTCTTTAAACCAGAAGGTAGTTGCCCTGCACAATGGTATAATCAATGGAATGCTGGGCGCTATAAATCACACTGTTTTTACTCTCCTACAGAATCATCCTGCCCCGATGTTTATCGAACATAATAGGTTAATATATAATCTTTAAATAAATTTACACTTACAAATGAACAAGTTATGTATGGGGGTACCCCTTAATAAAAAAGAAATCCTTAATGCCACAAAAACATTTTATGGAAAACCAAAGCTTTTCTATCATGATGGAGGAATTATTGATATTACCCAAAATATACGGGATGATTATTATGATGTAACGGTCCAAATTACTACGTTTGAAGGAGCACATAATCCACCATATGGATTTGATACAATCACTTTAAGGATTCAAAGTTTCGAAGTGATAAACTATGAACACAAAGATGTATCGAATATCGGAAAGATACCATTGAATACACTAAAAACATCAACCTACTTAACTACACAGCACTTGATTAATGGGGAAAGCAATTTTGGCTTGGAGGTATTGATATTTCCAAGCCCATTTCTTATTTATCAATCTGGCACTCAACTTCTGTTCCATCTAGAAAAGTTACAATCACTTTTTCCTCTTTATACACCGTCATCTTTTCTACTAGTTTTAAGAATAAATTCATATAGAAAAGCAGGGCCTGACCCCCAGTGCGCTAACGCTTTAGTACGATGGGGGTCAGGCCCTTAATTCCCAAAACTATTTTACTTTCTGTATTTCTTTTTCTGTGATGTAATCGTCTACAGGATTGGTAGCTTCATATAGGGGTAGCGTCAGGAAAATGCGGATTTACAACGTTAAGGATATCAAAATATAAAAAGTCTAATTTCTCGGTGTTATAAGTGAAAAATTAGGCTTTAGTTACTTCATTAAAGCGCCTGATTGTTGAAGACTAAAGTTTATATTCATCAAGAAAATTGATGTGCTCTTATCCTAACAAATTTTATTTAGGACTTACATGTATGCCTTCACTCTCTCGCCAATCTGCATAGAGTATACGCTTTACATTATTATATCCATTAGTAGTTAATTGGTTATCTAACCACTGTTGATCAAATCCGAGTTCATGTAAATTATCCCATAAAATTTCCCCATCTATTTTTAACGATGTTGGGACGTCTACTGGACTTTCTGGAAGATTGAGATCTTGCTTGTCTGGTTTTTGATACTTGGAATTTAATAATAGTGTTGTGTAAATAACTATTTATAAAGAGTAAAAAATGAACAAACGCCAACACCTTGAACATAGGGTTTGGCGTTTTCTCTATACGAATTACAAATAGGCCATTGACCCCTCTCTATTTGGGATGGCTAGACTTCCATTTTATAGTCTAATAAAATTTTCCTTAAATCCTGTCTCGGTATTTCCAAATTAATTGTCACCCGTATAAGTTCGTCCTCTTTATCACTTTCCCGATCCGACAATTCGATTTCGCGATCAGATTGAGTGGACAACTCCACACCTTCCCTCACATCGGAATTAACGTCTTCTTTACCACTTATTGATTCTCCATACAACATTTCCCACTGTTCATATAAGTTTTTTGCTGTGTGATATTCATCAAGATCAGCTTCTGTATCTATCTGTAATTTTTCTTTCAACCCACGACATGACTCTTCCCATTCCTCTAAGGTCTTCAAATCAAATAATTTTGAAAACCTTGGTTTCATTCTTTCCCAATGCAAATAAATGTTATCACACCATTTCAGCAACTCTTCACGATATTGTATTTCTTCTACTTCTTCCACTCCTCTTCATCTCCCGACCATAATTTTCATCCATAATATTCAAAAAACAATCGACATGTTTAAAAGTACAAATAGGTAAATTTCGTTAATGCTTCTGGTTATGAAAAGGTAAGTGGCCTCCGGTAATTGATAATAGACTTATCAAAAGTAAATTATTCAAAATGACACAAACCTTTTATTAAAACATCCTTGTTAGTGATTTTTACCTATTTGATAATAACAATTTCATCATATGCTCCGCGATTGTCCAATGACTAGACAGTTGCCTAATTGTTATTAATTGGAATTACTTGGTCAATAATCATTGCTTTTAAAATTCCAAGTGCAAAGGCTTGTAGTTATTCCACCAGATGAAATAGTTATAGCCGAAAGAAAGAAAGTTTCTGTTGAAACGAATAAACCCCCAAGACAAATAACAAAAACATCCATAATGAGAATGATGATCCCAACATTAATTTTAATGAATTCAGAAAAGTACTGGGCTAATAAATCTGTTCCACCTGTGCTTGTCTCGAAGCGAAGCATAAGACCAATGCCAAAACCAATGAATACACCACCTGTAAATGAACTAAGAATTGGTGAAAATTTTATAGGAACTTGATTAACGTTATGAAAAAGGTCAATAAAAAATGATGATAAAAGCATACCGTGCAAACTATTAAAAAAATATGAACGATACTTAAACCAAGCTAGAGCAAAAATGGGGATGCTCAATACCATTATCGTGAACCCGGCGTTTGTATTTAATAAATAACTAATAATTAAACCTAGGCCAATAATTCCGCCATCTAAAACTTTGTTTGGTATTAAAAAAGTATTTATTCCCAACGCTATTGACATGCTGCCTACAAGAATAGCAACTGCTTTCATAAAATATGGCATTTATTAAGAACTCTCCTGTCTAAATGGACGTGTTCTATGTATATGCCAAAAACGTTAGCATTATAGACAACTTTTACTTCACTGAATATAACTTCTGAAGTGCAAGTAGACGCAACATAAGCGCAAAAAAACGATAACTAATAACCCTAGCCCTTGTAGGTCAAGTAACCCTGTTTAAAGGAAAATGTCTATTAATGATACAAAAAAACTACCCGAGGTGAGGCAGTTTTTGCAGATAGACATTAAATTTATTCAATTATAATATATGATATAGGTGCATTCCCAGTTTACTCCCTTTATTTTACACTAGGCGATAACATAAATACGATTTTGATACTTCTGCTCTTTCCCTACTAACGAATAGGTATCACGACTTCCTTCTAGAGTATTTACATCATTTGTAGCAGAATATTTAGTTGAAAAAATTTCCTAGCGTTTTTAAATTTAACGGCTGAAGAAAAACTTTCTATATATACATATACCCGAATCAATTTTAAAAAAATATTTTTCCAAAGATTTTATTTTCAAGATTCGACTTAATGATATTATATAAAAAAATGGTACTACTTTTTTGTTATGTGTCTTAAGATCATCCAAGATAGCGAAATAAACCATTATCCTTTTAAAATAGGCATCACTTTATCAATAGCTTCTTGTAGTTTTTCACTATTTTTACTATACATTTGCTTAGCTTCTTTTGATTCGGTTCCAAGAGCAAACAGCTCTAAGTCTGCTTGGCACTTTTTCATGGTCGAAAGAATTAAAGGTCTTTCTTGAGGAGATGCGACTTGTAATTGATCGTCAAACAGGTCAACTGTTAACTCTCCATAGGAATTAACTTGTCCAAGAAAAACATTTTCTACCGTTACACCAAGTTTTTCTAATTCAGTGTGTAACCAAGCACGGCTTCGTCCAATCGTCGCAAGTGGTTCATCCATTATCACACCATCCATAATAACAGTCTGAGACTCTTTAATTGAAGCAACCGTCAAGTTTAGATCCTTTGCTGTTAATGGTTGGTTCTCTTTTTTTAACATAACGGATAAATCTCCCGTTGCCTCTAATACAGCAAATTCTACATCAGCTACCTGATAAACATCCTTCTTACGAAGTAATTCTAACAATTCATCTGTCGTGTATCTTTCTTTTTTCAAATTATCTTCCATGATTTTTCCATCTTTAATGAATACAGATCCTTTGCCTTCTACAAAATCACGGAACTTTTTACTTTTTAGAGCAATAAGACCCACTATATAGGGGATAGCTGCCATAACTAGAATGGCTAATCCTCCTATAATGATACTATGTCTTACCTCAAGGATAACGATTGCTGCGATTCCTCCTATCGTAATACCTGTTACATATTCGAAGAAGGAAAGTTGAGATAGTTGCTTTTTTCCTAAAAATTTGGTAATAAAAAACAAAACAACCATAAACAAAATGACTCGAGAAATAACATTTAGCCAAAGAGGCATTAGTAGACCCCCTATATTAAAATCCTTTATATTGGAATTCTTCTCGTTCCAATTCTCCAACTCTTTTTTTCAAATCTGTCACAAGTTCGTTCACTACCATCATGGTTTCATGTAAAGTTTTCTTGGATTCGTTTTCTTGTGTTCGTATGGCTAAACTGGATAGACTAGCTTCTACCCCTTTTAGACTGGAAAAACACTGTTTAACATCTGAACCTACTGTCATCCAAATTCTCCTTATCCTTTTGGTTTAAAAATTAAAGCTCCTAACATGCCGAAAACAATGGCAGCTGAAATACCAGAGCTAGTTACTTCAAACATTCCTGTCATCACACCAACTAACCCATGTTTTTCGGCTTCTTGCATCGCACCATGTACAAGAGAATTCCCAAAGCTGGTAATCGGAACAGTAGCCCCTGCCCCAGCAAAATCAATCAAGGGTTCATATAAACCAACCCCATCTAAAATGGCACCCACCACTACAAGGGTACTTAACGTATGTCCCGGTGTAAGTTTGAATACATCAAACATAATTTGCCCAATTACACAAATTAAACCTCCTACTGTAAAAGCCCAAAAATAGGTCATATTTATTGTTCACCTCCATATTCAATCGACACTGCATGGGCAATACAAGGAATGGTTTCATTTTGCTGAAAGGACAATGGTGAGAGTAGAGCACCTGTAGCTACGACTAACATTTTTTTAAATTCTCCTTTTTTCATGCGGTTTAATAAATGACCATAAACGACCGTTGCTGAACAGCCTGCACCACTTGCTCCTGAGAGAACCGGCTGCCCCTCCCGATAAATCATAAGGCCACAATCTTGGTATTGTTCTTCACTAATAGGAGTTCCATGCTTTTTAAATAGATCCATGGACACTTCCTGTCCGATTTGGCCAAGGTCACCGGTTACAATTAAATCGTAATAAGATGGCTCAACATTTCGTTCCTTTAAATGGGCTTCAATGGTATCAACCGCAGCTGGCGCCATAGCTCCTCCCATGTTAAATGGATCTGTCAGACCCATATCAATCACACGGCCTATTGTAGCAGAAGTGACACGAGGTCCATCCCCAGAATCACTTAATAGGGCCGCACCGGCACCAGTAACAGTCCATTGTGCCGTAGGAGGTTTTTGTCCACCATACTCAGTTGGATACCGAAATTGTTTTTCAACAGCTGTATCATGACTAGATGCTCCTGTTAATAAATATTTAGCTCCTTTTGTATTCACAATATAAGCACCTAGAGCCAGTCCTTCCATAGACGTAGAGCAGGCACCGAATAAACCAAAATACGGAGATCCAATTGTTCGACTGGCAAAACTTGTCGGAGTTATCTGGTTGATCAGATCCCCAGCTAGGATAAATTGAACTTGATCTTTTTGGATGCCCCCTTTTTCCATGGCTTTTTGACAGGCTTCTTCAAAAAGGACTTTATGTGCCTTTTCATAGGAATCCTGTCCAAGCCATAAATCAGCATGAAGGAGATCGAAATCTTCTGCGATCGCTCCGTTTGCTTCAAATGGTCCTCCAACTGTTCCAGTAGAAAGTATCACAGGTTTGTGTTCAAAGATCCATGTACGATGACCTGCAAGCATTATAAACCACCCCACTGGATTAAAATGGTCTTGATGAGGGCAATGACAAAAGCAGAAAAAACACCAAATAAAATAACCGCCCCTGCTAATTTAAACATGTTGCCGCCTACGCCCAGTACAAATCCTTCGGAACGATGCTCAATGGCAGGTGATATGACCGCATTGCCAAAACCAGTTACGGGTACAGCTGTTCCAGCCCCTCCAAATTGGGCCATTCGATCATATACACCAAAACCAGTAAGAAGCATCGTAATAAAAATTAACGTACCCACTGTCGGATTTCCGGCCGTTTGCTCAGTAAAATCAAAAAAATAAATGTAAAAGTCAGAAATACACTGACCGATCAGACAGATAAGTCCACCAGTTATAAAGGCCTTTATACAATTTTTAACAACCGGTCTTTTAATCTCTCGTTGTTTTTGCAATTTTTGGTATTCCTGTTGCACAGGAGTGAGTTGTTTCTTTTGATTATTAGACATAACTCGTTCCTTTCTCTTTATGTTTGTTCCTTCATAAGACTTTTCAGTTTATTTAAATCCTTTTTTAAGTTTTTCTCATTCGTATCGTTTTTTTTCAGTCTCTGTTCTATGTTTTCAAGTTCCCAGAACATTTTTTTATCACTCGAAACAAATACTTTATGATCGGGATACATTTTTTTTAAGTCAGATTTAACTGACTTCTCGATATTTTTTAATCGGAAACGGTTGAAATTTCCGATTTTTATCGCTACTAAAAGCTCATTATCTGTATTCACAGCCTTTACATCCGAAATTTCTTCCTTAGTGATAATCTTTTCTTTAGCATGATTGGCAACAGATTGATCAATTGGTTTACTTGTATGTACTTGTGAAATACTCAAATCATTATTATTATCTAACTGATTTTGGTTCCCGTTACACCCTGAACCCATTCCGATAAGGATTAAAATGAAAAATAATATTTTCACTTTCATGAAATCACCTCCATGTTTTACCAGTATAGGGATGCAAAAGGTTGGCCTTTCAACCAACCTTTTCGCCATACTCATTATTGTTGTTTGTATTGAGGTTCTTCTTGTTCGATTTGTTGAACACGTGGTTCAACATTATCAATAACGGATTGGGTTTGTGTAGCAGCATCTTGATAAAGTTTCTTAGCTTGTTGATTATCCGTACTGAGAGCAAATGTTTCAAAGCTAGCTTGAGCGCTTTTTAATCCAGCTAAAGCTGTTTTAACGTCATTTATGACTGTCATGAATAACACCTCCTATGATTTGACAGTAATATGGTGCTAAATAAAATATAAATTTATTCATTTATTTTTAAAATTTAAATATGAAATATTTTAAGGTTTTTGGTAAATCAAGCTTTTTTAAAAAAGTGATTAAAGTTCAGTTGATTTATTCATGGGTTACTGTGAGTTTTAGTCCAAACATAGACATATATGCTTTTTGTTTTGGAAATGGAGTAATAGTTGCAGGTTTGTGTTATTAAATTATTTAACATAAGAAAGTGGAAAATTATCAAAGGAGAATAGGAAGTATGTATAAAGATTATAGTGAAATGGTTTTAGGACCAAAACCACGAGCTAGACAAAAGAATTTTTTTGGAAGTTTAGAGGATAGTTTTAAAAATCCTATTATACATAAGGAAATTCATCGCGATAAAGTTTATGTTCCCTTAGATCTAAGTAGGGTTTGGGACAGGATACATTAAAATAAGCATTTTCATTTGTATAGCAACTTCTAGGCTTAGTGACAGGGTTGCTGCTCTAGACCGCAAAGTAGAGTTTTCACCCTCTATTCAATAGATTACACTCAAAATAGTGATTATTCTAATGTTAGGGGAAGGATATTTATGAAACGAAATTGGAATGAAGATGAGCTGCTAGAACATTTTGTAGTAGTATCAATTGAAAGAAAACTGATTGGTAATAAAACAGGGGCAAGTCGTTTAGGATTTGCAGTATTATTAAAGTACTTTCAACAAGAGGCTAGATTTCCTTCTAAGAAACAAGATATTCCCAAAGTGGTAGTTGAATTTATAGCACAGCAATTGGGGTTATCTTCAGTGCTCTTTGTGGAATATCGTTGGGGCGCAGATGAAAGAAACTTTACTTATTATCGAAAACAAATTCGAGAATTCTTCGGTTTTCGAGAACTTACAGCAAAAGATAACGAACTTTTGACAGAGTGGTTACACGGTCAAGTTCAATTTACTCATGATATCGACTACTTAAAAAATCAGGCATATAGCTTATTTCGTAAGTGGAAAGTCGAACCTCCTTCGATTGGAAGCTTGAATCGGATGATTGATTCTGCCATTGACACTTTTGAAAAGAATTTATATCAATCGACTTATCATCAGCTGTCTCCTAGGACTTGTTCTCGATTAGATGCATTACTGGAATCTCATGCGGATGAGGAATCGGAAGAAGGTTTTGAAGAAGAGTTTCATGAGAAAGTGGAATCTGACATTTTAACTTTTCGGCACCTTTTATCTTCTCCTCGTAAACCAAGTGTAAGCACCATGGAAATGGAAGTTAAAAAACTATTAGCGATCAAGCATCTACACATTCCTCCAGGATTATTTCATCATTTGACTCCGAAATTAGTAAAGAAATATCGACTTCGTGCAGCTACGGAGACCTTAACGGAATTGCGTGCACACCCAGCACCCATTCGTTATACTCTACTTGCCATCTTATTTTCGCATCGTCATGGGGAAGTCATTGATTATTTAGCTGATTTATTGGATGAAATTACGCTTAAGTTCGGAAATAAGGCCAAGAATACAACCCGAAAAGAAGCAGTAAAGGAATTAGAAAGAATCCAAGGGAAAAATAAACATATTGTCAACTTATTAAAAGCGACGGTAGATCATCCAGAAGGCGTTATTCAAGATACTCTATTCCCTATTGTCAGTCCTTCCACGATTCAAGATATTATAAAAGATATGACAAAAAATAATCGGGAATACAAAGAAAAAATCTATACAAAGATGCATGCCTCTTATCGCGGATATTATCGACATGCTTTCTCTAATATTTTAATGAATCTTACCTTTCGGTCCAACAATAAATTTCATCAACCTGTGATTGAAGCCATTCAACTCATTCGAGAATATGGAGAAAGTGGGCAACGTTTTTTCGCTGCTGGAGATGAAGTGCCTATTGAAGGCGTAATTCAGCCCAAATGGAAAGATGTCATTATCGAGATAGACAGCAAAGGCATAGAGAGAGTGAATCGAATCAATTATGAAATTGCAGTGATCCAATCGCTTCGTACTCGTCTTCGTTGTAAAGAAATTTGGATTGAGGGTGCTGATCGATATCGAAACCCAGATGAAGATCTCCCCCAAGATTTTGAAGAGCACAAGGAAGAATATTTTCAAGCACTGAAAGCACCACTTGATGTAGAGCCTTTTATCGAAGATATTATACAGTTGATGAAAGATAAGCTCCAATTACTAAATCAAGGGTTAGAGGTTCAAAGTAACGAACAAGTCGCGATTACTACTAGAAATAACAAGGGGTGGATTCGAGTCACTCCACTTGAAAAGCAAATTGAACCCCCACATGTGATGAGGATTAAACAGGAGATTAAGAATCGTTGGTCTGATATCAACCTATTGGATTTATTAAAAGAAACAGATTTTCATACGGAGTTTACCCAGCATTTTAAGACCACTGCTGATAGCGAGATTTTAGATCGAGAAACCATCCAACGACGGCTTCTTCTCAGTTTATTTGGATTAGGAACGAATACAGGTTTGAAAGCTGTTTCTGCTGGAAACCACCTAGATGGTTATCGGGAGCTTCGGTATATCCGTCAAAAATTTATTCATAAAGATCATTTACGAAAAGCCAATGCAGAGGTTACCAATCATATTATCTACCATCGGCAGAAAGAAGTATGGGGAGAAGCTACTACTGCATGTGCTTCCGATTCAAAACATTTTGGATCTTGGGATCAGAACCTCCTTTCCGAATGGCATCCTCGTTATAAGAGGCAGGGGGTTATGATTTATTGGCATACGGATCGAAAATCGGCATGTATTTATTCTCAGCTTAAGTCCTGTCTCTCTTCCGAAGTGGCCGCGATGATAGAAGGGGTCCTTCGTCACTGCACAGATATGAAAATCGATCGAAATTATGTCGATACACACGGACAAAGTGTGGTTGCTTTTGCTTTTTGTCATCTGCTTGGTTTTAAGCTGATGCCACGTTTCAAAAATATAGGTTCTCAAAAGTTATATCGTCCAGAAGCTGGCATGAATGATGAATATCCTCACCTGCAACCGGTTTTAAGTAGACCAATTAACTGGGATCTTATTGGACAACAGTATGAACAAATCATTAAGTATGCAACTGCTCTACGTTTGGGTACTGCTTCTGCCGAATCCATATTAAAGCGATTTACTAGGGATACAAAACATCCAACATATCTAGCTTTATGTGAATTAGGGAAAGCGATTAAAACGATCTTTTTATGTGATTATTTACACTATGAAGAGATTCGCAGGGAGATCCATGAAGGATTAAATACAGTGGAACAATGGAACTCGGTGAACACCTATATTTTTTATGGAAAAAATAGTGAAATTCGTTCCAATTCTATAGAAGATCATGAGGTGTCTGCCTTATCACTTCAATTGCTGCAAAATTGCTTAGTCTATATGAATACCTTAATGGTACAAGAAGTACTTTATGACAACAACCAATATTGGTTGGAGAAAATGACTCCAGAAGATTTTAGGGGATTAACACCTTTATTTTATCATCATGTCAATCCATACGGAACTTTTGAACTCAATATGAATCAGCGAATACCTATTAAGTTGAAAGTGTCGTAGTTTTGATCATTTTGATCGGTGACAAAAACCAGCTAATATCCCGTCAAGATATTAGCTGGTCTTTTGTAATGAACACTTAGATGCGGAAAGAGCGCAATCCTTACTCCAGAAAAGCGCCCGTTGAAGACTAAAGTTTATATTCACCAAGAAAATTGATATGCTCTTATCCTAACAAATTTTATTTAGGACTTACATGTATGCCTTCACTCTCTCGCCAATCTGCGTAGAGTATACGCTTTACATTATCATATCCATTGGTAGTTAATTGGTTATCTAACCACTGTTGATCAAATCCGAGTTCATGTAAATTATCCCATAAAATTTCCCCATCTATAATTAACGATGTTGGGAGGTCTACTGGACTTTCTGGAAGATTGAGATCTTGCTTGTCTGGTTTTTGATACTTGGATTTTAGTAATAAACTTAATTGCCCATTAGCTTCCAATATACCGTATTTGACTTCGCGAACTGAAAAGACATTATTTTGACGGAGTATACTCAATACTTGATTTACATCCAATTTGTTCTTTGTAAGTAACTTTCTGTCCATAACACCATCTCGAATGATTATGTTAGGATTGCCTAATAAGAGAGAACGTGTCGATTTATTTTTTAGAGTCATAAACTCTATTCCCAACATAAGAAACGTCCACAATCCGATGGCGTTATTTATGATACGGTTCTGCGTCCTTCATTATTTGGTAAAGCATTCTTTAAAGACAAAGCACTGTCTTCTAAAAACCAGAAGACAATGCGCTTTATTTCCTTTCTGTTTGATTCAACTTCAATTTTCTTAATAAGTGATTTTATTAAGATTTTCTTATTTTCATTGCTTGCACCAGTAAATAAAGCGTTGAAGTTTTCTAGGGCCTCTTTTACAATCTTTTCATCAACAGAGTAGGATGAAGTAACTTTACCGTACTTTTCTTCTAAATCGCTGACAATACCCTGTAATCGATCTACTTCATCCTCAATTTTCCCAGATAACCTTCCGTATGCTTTTGCAGTAATTTCTTTATTGCGATATTCTTCGTCAATAGCGTCCAATTCCTTCTCTTTTACTCTCAATTCCTTTTTATAAGCAACTATTTGCTCTTGAAGTTTGTCTGTATCTGTATGTTTTTCTTTATTTATTTTATCGATAATGTCATTTACGATTCCAGATTTAGAGATTAGACCATTAATATAAGATAAAACTTGTTCTTCGATCAGTTCTTTCTTAACTAAATTGGAGCGGCAGACATCTTTACCCTTTGTATGATAGTTTTGACACATGTAATAAAAATGATATCCTGAACCATTTCTTTTCTTTGACTTACTCATAACAGTTCCAGCCCCGCAGGTGGGACAACGTAATATCCCTGAAAGTATAAACTCACTCTTAATATTTTTGGTATTTGTAGAAGCGTCTCTGTTTACCTTATTAACTTCTTGTACCCTATTCCATAAACCTAATTCGATTATTGCCTCATGTACACCTTCGGCACTGATTGGATCTGTCTTCCCACTTCTCCGTTTCTTTTCCCACTCTCTATGAGTTCCCCAATTTAATTGACCAATATAAGTTCTATTTTCCAAAATTGTTTTTACAGCATTTATACTAAAACTGTTATTTTTCTTAGATTTTTTTCCCTCACTATTTAGTACATTTGTAATCGCTTTGTACCCATAGCCGTTTGCCCTTAATTGAAAAATCTGTTTAACTATTTCACATTCTTCCTCATTAATTACTAAACTTTTCTCTACTACATCGTATCCTAAAATGATACCACCGTTCCACATACCTGATTTTGCACGTTTTTCCATGCCACTTGACACACGCTCTATAATTAGTGACCTTTCATACTCAGCAAAAGTACCTAGCATAGAAATAAACATATAACCGTTGGCATTACTACTATCTATATCACAAGTAGATACTAATAGTTTCATATTTCTTGGATGGAGTTCATTATCAATTAAATCTAAAACATCCCTGTTCTTCCTTGAGATCCGGTCCACTTTCCATACTAAAATCGCATCAAAATCACCATTTCTCATATCAGAAAATAACCTTTGAATTTCAGGTCTGTTGAAATTTTTACCTGAATAGCCACCATCAGTGTACACACCTACTATTTTATACCCTTTCCTTTCGGCATATGCCCTTAACTCATCTTCTTGCCCTTCCAATGAAAAACCTGTTCTTTTTTGCTCCTCAGTACTCACCCTTTTGTAAATCACAACTCTTAATTTTTTATTGTTTTCCATATATATCTCTCCCCTCATTCAAATCACTTTTACTTACAAAATTATTCATAGTATCGTTACCATAAGATTTAATAACTTGACATCGTATCTTTTTCATAATTTCAACGGGATTTGTTTTTTTCTATTTTTCTTCATATCCAATCCTCATATAAATTACAGGTTTCTTTTTTGAATTTTTCACTTATGATATCCCCCTTTAAGATTTGGGCAAGCAGCAGCTTGCCCATGTTCACATTGAATTATAGCGTCGTTACTTTACTTCTTTTTTAGATAATGAATAATTTAAAATAAGTTCCGCAAGAACTGATACTAGTTCTCTTTTTTTCAATTCTTCTTCACTAGGAATATGAAACTTTTCCTTATCACTTTTCAATTCTTTTGTTGTTTTCTTGTCCATTATAGATTCCTCCCTTTTTCAGGAAGGGTTATAGTGTGAAGTAAATATTATAGAGACACCCTCCTACTGTTAATATTGAAATTGATTATAGTTGCTTATAGAAACTAATTAACCTTACCCCTCAGAAACCATATCGGGAAAATATTTGTCTATTAATTCGTATTCTGAACGTTTTTCTAGCCAGTTGTATGTTTGAAGTGAATTTAGAAGAATAATAGTTTCTATTCCCCAAGTATTTCTACCATCTGTTTCACTGTAGCAAGTAAGTGGTCCACCCTCTACATGTAAAAAGAACTGTCCTATTTTAGTTACATATAGATCTTCATAGATATGATTAAAGTCACCTCTTGTAAGCCCATTACTATACTCAGCAATTAGTGTCGCTGTTTCTGTATTATAAATTTTTTTATTGATTATTTTTTTCATTAAACCATCTCCTTTTCTTATACTTGTATGTGAAGCCATAGTTCATTCTAATGTGGAAATCGAGGAACATTCTCTAGGAACATTAAATCGACAAATTCTGAGTTAATCCTTAATGAATCCTTACTTAAAGGTTTTAATACTACATACCACATAATGCATTCTGGATTTTCTTTATCATAAATTTCAGCAAGGATATAAACTACCTCACCTTCTTTAAAGCAAACATCAGCACCCGCTATTTGAATCCCGAAACTTGAATTAATTACTCCAACATGAAATTTATCGTTATTCATATAAATAACCTCTTTCTAGTCTAGGTAGTTGAAAATCTCTATCTGCGAAATCTTTAAAAAGGTTTTCAAAATAACTTCTTTCAATATTTATTGATGAAAGTACAATCAACTCAATCCCTTTTTCCTTCAATAATTTTAAGAAATGATAAAGTTCTTCATTGTCTCTACTCAATTCATGCAAATATGAGAGTATGATATAGTCAATTTCTCCACTATCGACGTAATCGATTAGTTTACAACCACCATTACGCGTTACTAATGGAGAATATCCACTTTCTCGATCATCAAGAATCTTTTCGACTAGAATTCCTTTATTGGTGCAATAATTTACAATTGCATTACTTCGTTGCAAACCTCCATCTTCTAATGAAGCAAACCTTACATATCCTACTGCTGTTTTTAACTGTTCCAACATAAAAACTCCTCCTTTTTTAAATCTATATTTTTATTCAAAATCCATCTTGAATCTCTTAGAAAGGTATTCCATCAAATTCGTATGCTTCCTCAGGAATCTCTGGACTATTTACATAAAACATTGAGATTTTTCCAAAGTGAGGAACTTCCAATAAATCATCATATCCATCATCATAATAACTCTCTGAAAGTACTGGTAATAGAACATGGTCAATCCTTCTGTCTTCTGATACTCTTCTTTTAAAATCCTTGAAAGTTGGTCTATATGCAGCGTTGAGTAATTGATATTCAGTTAATTCTTCACTAATATCGTGATACACAGCATGTAACGAGTAGTTCTTATTATTGCAATATTCGTAAAGCGCTTTGTACATATCACTTATAACTTGCCAGTTTGATTCATTTAAATTAACCATAAAGTAACCTACTGCTATTTTTTTCACTAAAATTCCCCCTTTTCATTAAGGAGATTCCGTGGTAATATATAATTACCATAAATAGAATCACCTATATAACACCAAATAATAGTTTTGCTTAGAGTTGCCCACGCCAATGACGCAACAATAAGTAACGGTTAGTAGCAATCATGTTTTACTTTTATTAACCACCTCCTTTAAAGTGCAATTACCTTACTTTTAGGTAGTATAGCACCTTTATCAAAAGACCAAATCGGTATGTCATAAGATATCTGTGACGAATTTATTTGGGCTATCGTCTCCTATTACTGATGGTTACATACTCTTCTATAATATCGAGTCCACCTTCATATATTTCTCCCTCACTTATAATAATGTTTTCTACCGCGCTAGCAACATTATTATATAATTCAACTGTTTTATCTCATTGATCTCCCATATGTTGTAACATCTTAGTTGCCTTAATTGTTATACCTAGAAGCGTTTTTGAATTTTGATCATCAAAATTCATATAAATTGTTGGTTTTCCCATTAAAACTTCCCCCTTTTTAAATCCCTAAATTTTTCTCATATAACAAATCCCCTTGCAAAAAAATTGTTAATAGATAATTTTCTAACTTGATTTTGATTATAAAAGACCCTTGATACGCTTGTAAACCCACTTCTCTATGATTTGAATTGGCGGCAAAATCGTAGATAAATATTTAATTATATTAAAATAATATACAAGTTAGATTAAAAATGCATTATCTGCATAACCCTGCCTTTTTATCTATGAAATGATATTATTGTTCGTTCATAGATAACCTTTCACAAAATTGTCACATTTTGATATTTAATAAAAATGGTCAAACAGCAAAAATTACTGTTTGACCATTTTATGTCCTAGAAAGGGCTAGCAAAAGAAATTTGTCTAAGTTACACCTTGGAGAGGAACACATTCAGGATTTTAAAGGGGAATAATTGTCCTGATATACCTACACTTCTATATGAAATAGCATAACCCTTTATTTATGGCAAAGTATTATAGTAATTTTATTAGCCATTATAATAATTGATCTCAAATATTAATGATTAATAAAACTAGTAAAGGTCACCTAGTCCAAATTTCTTCTACTGCAATCTGTTTGTCCTCAGGAGTAGGAGCAGAATATCTAAGTATCATGTCAGCGCTTGAATGTCCACTTAAAGATTGGATTACGCTGATATCCTGTCCACTTCGAACTAATCCTGTTATAAAAGTATGTCTTAAAGCATGAACATTGAAACCCTGCTTTTCTATTAAATATTGCACTGTTCTAACACTTATTCTTTTACCTCTATTTGATAGAAATAGTGCTTCTTCATTGTCAGACCTTTCTTCAAGATATTTAACTAATGCTCTTCGTGCTTCTTTATTAAGTGGAACTGTTCTCTGTTTGTTTCCTTTTCCTTTAATTACAGTAACCTGACCTTTTCTCTCACTTACTTCGATATCTGATATATCTAAGGCAACCAATTCAGAAAGCCGTAAACCTGTATTTAACAATACTTGTAGAATAGCCATATCTCTTTTATTCTCAGTTCTATCAATTTCTCGTATCAACCTATTCAATTCTAACCTGTCTAGTGCTTTAGGGGCCTCATTTTTATAGTTAGTAGGTTTAACAACCGAAATATCTTCTATTGTATTCACTTGTTGAGACCATTTGCTATACTTCTTAATCGCATTCCAAATTTTATTTACTGTTGCTGGGCTCTTGCGTCTACTCACTAAATAATCAATGTATTGTTGAACGTCGCTTCTCGCGTAATTTGATAAATCTGCTCCAGCCCCTTCCAACCAATCACTAAATTGCTTAATTGAGTGAACATAAGTCTTAATTGTCTGTTCTGATTTTCCTCTCAGTGCTTCTTCTACAAATTGGTTAATCATATTCTCTCCTCCAGATTTTTTGGCATAAATAATTCTATGCAATATTTTTTTACTGTTATTTGCCATAATTCATTTCCTTTTTACTGTTATTTTGTTAACTAATTGCATGGAATACCTATTCTATGCAAATATTCTACGAAATTGCTATAGAAAAAATAATGTCCATATACAAACTGAAGCACAGCTTCAGTTTGTATATGCAAAAAATGAAATAACAAAACTACCAAATATCCACATTGAGCAAAAACCAATTAACATACCAAACGTGATTTCTCCAACCATCTTATTCTTTTGAAGAAGCCATTTGATAATTACACAGCCAATCAATAAAATAATCACAGAAAAGAATGACCAGCGGAAAGCAATTTCTAACCAACTGATAAATTCTCCAAATAGTTCTTTAGCTTCTAAAATATCTTGCTGAAGATCAACCCAATTTTTCATTTGTAAGCACACTCCTTTTTTGAATTATATAGTTCATCTTGTTTGTTTCTTTTCTAAAACCTTCTATAATAAGTTTTACTTGGGGTCCTACCAACAAAACGCGGAAAACATACGCTAAGAGAAATTCCGAGGTAAAAAGGCCGATTTTTCCTACGCTAAGGAATCATCGGCCTTTAATATTATTGAAGAAGAGGGCGTAGGGAATGTAGACTTGTTACTTTTCTTGCATCAAAGTTGTATTCACCAAGAAAATTAATGTGTTCCCATCCTAATGGAGAAATATGTTTAAGTAAGTCTTCTCTCAAATTCCCTTTTTCCTTCAATAGTTTTGTTGCTTCTGTAAGATAAACGGTATTCCATACACTAATGGCATTAATTAGAATGTTTAAAGCACTTGCACGTTGTAGCTGGTCTTGTATTCCTCGTTCCCGCAACTCACCTCGTTTTCCAAAGAATAAGGCTCTCGCTAACCCATTCATCGCTTCTCCTTTATTTAGTCCCCGTTGAATTCGACGGCGTAGTGTTTCGTTAGATATGTAATCCAAAATAAAAATGGTCTTTTCGATTCTCCCCATTTCTCGCAAAGTAGTTGCAAGTTTATTTTGTCTCGCATACGACCCTAATTTCCCCATCATAAGTGAACCGGACACTTTTCCTTCTCGAATAGAATGAGCTACACGTAATACGTCATCGAAATTCTCTTGAATAATTTTTGTATTAATACGACCACGGAGTATATTTTCTAATTTATGGAATTCACTTGGCGTTTGGATCGTGAATAGCTTAGAGTCAGCTAAATCACGTAGCCTTGGTGCAAAACGAAATCCTAGTAAATGACTCAATCCAAATACTGAGTCGGCGTAGCCAGCTGTATCTGTAAAATGCTCTTCAATATTTAAATCTGTCTCATGATGAAGTAATCCATCAATAACGTGGACAGCATCACGAGCATTAGTATTAATGACTTTCGTATAAAAACTTGAAAATTGATCACTGGTAAATCGATAAATGGTTGCCCCTTTTCCAGACCCATAGTGTGGATTGGCATCGGCATGTAACGATGAAACACCAACCTGTACGCGCATTCCATCAGAAGAAGAGGTACTTCCATCTCCCCAATAGGAAGCTAGTTTAAGCTTATGTTGAAAATTTACTAATGTCGCTTGTGCACGACTTATAGCATCATCAAATAAACGCCATTGTGCTGCATTAGCCATTTGATGATAAGTAACTCCTGGTGTCGCTTCTGCCATTTTAGTAAGTCCTATGTTAGTTCCCATCGCCATGAGAGCAGCCATGAGAACAACTTTTTCCTCTCCCTTTGGCGGGCGATTGGTTGAGGCATGTATCAACATTTCGTCAAATCCTGTCCAGTGTGCTACCTCCATTAAAAGATCAGTGAGCTTTATTCTTGGCAACATATTATATAAAGACAGGCTAAAAGCTCTCGCTTCTTCGGGTGTATTCTTCTCCAAACGGTCCAATCGGATCTTAGCCTTTTCGATAGTTACTCCTTCTAAAGAATCAAGATTATTTGAAACCCATGTAAGGCGTTGAGCTAGTGACTTTCTTCTTTCCTCAAGATATTCATCTGCCGATGAACGAACGGCTAGTTTAGTATCCGTAAGACGAGTTGTTGTCCAATCTTCTTTAGGAACAAGATACTCTTCAAAATCTTTATGAAGTCTACTACCGACTACGGATATGTCGCCTGAACGAATATGATTTTTCAACTCTGTTAGTGCAGCCATCTCGTAATAGTGTCGGTTAATTATTCCATCATCACCATAAACATGCTTCTTCCAACGTTTAGGAATAAAATCTACCGGGGCATCATTTGGAATTTTTCTTTTACCAGATTCATTCATTTCATTTAGCGTCTTTAAGGCTTGCAATAGTGGCTCTGTACCTTGTGTAGAACGAAATTCAAAAGACTTAAGAAAAGTAGGAGTATATTTTCTTAGATAAGAAAAACGATTTTCTAACAAATCTAGATAATCGTAATCCATCGGTCGGGCTAATTTTTGAGCTTCTTCGACGGAAGAAACAATTTTATCCCACGGCATAATCTTTTCAATAGCATTAAATGGATCAAGCCCTTCATTTCGTGCTTGGATAAGTGCTGAACCAATATCTGCAAAATGTACGACTTTTTCATTCACTGCTTTTCCATTTTCTTTTTGCATTTCTTCTTGTGTTTTACGTCCTTTTGATTGCAAGATCATCATTTGTCGATCATGAATTTCAATTGCTTGGTCAATTAAATCCTGACTATGAGTCACAAGATATGCCACGAGAATTGCATATTTCTTTTTTTCTTTAAACCTTCGAAATGAGTGTGGTTCATACCTTGCTCCAATACGAGATAATTGAAGTAAACGATTGGGATGGATATGTTCTGAATTTATTTCTAATTTTAAATCTCGAATATATTCTAAGCGCTTTATTACTTTTAAAAAGGCTTCAGGTGAAGAGTGTCCGGGAAGTTCTCTAAGCCATGCTAAGGGGGTTTTTCTATTGTCTACAAATGGATCTATAAGTTTATCTAACTTTTGTTTTTGCCATTTAGATAGAGTACAAGTTAATGATTTAAAAATTCTTTCCTCTGCTCGTTGACGAGTTTCCCAAACAAGTCTTTCTATAGTAGTCATACCAGGGAGAATAATTTTCTGATTCCGTAGTTCTTCTTGTGCTGTACGAAGAAGATACATTGAATTTCCATTTTGAAGGGCATGATTCAACAGAAACTGAGCTACCTTGCGGTAGTTCCCTAGGGAAAAATTTTGATAACCATAAACTTGACGGATTTCTTCCATATGCTCATGTTTAGTTGGCTCTCGTTGGGCATATAAAGAAAATGAATTAGGATTAACATTTATTTGTCCAGCTATGTATTGGATTATGTAATCTGGTATAGGTCCAACATCTGAAAGGGACCATCCTGGGTAGCGTAGAACACATAATTGAACAGCAAAGCCTAAACGATTATGATCTCTTCTGTGTCGTTTAATAATTTCAAGGTCATATTGTGAAAAAGTATAATAAGTTTCTAGTTCACTTTCGCTCATATCAGCTGGAATTCGTACAAATTCCGTTCTTTGATCTTCTGTTAGTAATTCTTTCCCTCTCATGCTACAACTCCTTGCTAGATATCTTTTTCTTTTCTAGATAACGATATAAGGTTGTCGCTCCAATCCCTGTTGCCGTCTTAATTTGAGATAAAGAGTAATCTTTGCTTTCGTACATTTTTATAGCAAGTTCTATTTTCTTTAAATCAACCTTCGGTCTGCCTCCGTTTCTTCCTCTAGCTCTAGCAGCCGTCAATCCATCTTTCGTTCGTTCACTAATAATATCTCGTTCTAATTCTGCTATGCTGGCCAACATTCTAAAAAAGAATCGTCCCATAGCAGTTGTCGTGTCAATCTTGTCTTGTATGGAGACAAAATGAATACCCTTTGATTCAAAATGTTCCATAAGCTCAATTAAATGTTTGGTACTACGACTGATACGGTCTAATTTATAGACAACTACCGTGTCGCCTTTACGCAAAACTTTAAGAAGCTCGTCAAGCTGCGGACGGTTTTTTCTCTTGCCTGACTCCTTTTCTTCAAAAGTCTGGTCCACTCCGTAGTGAGTCAATGCATCGAGTTGTAACGATAATGACTGATCTTGTGTACTGACACGTGCATATCCAAATTTCAACAAGAATTCCCCCTTTTTTAATGTCCTAACTATACCAAAAAGGGGTTTGTAATAGATATATTGGTATTTAGATTTTGGTCATATTTTTGGTTATGCATTTTAAGTAGTTTTTGAGGTTTTAGAGAAGTTCTCTGTTTTTAACCAAAAACGGTCGTTTTCGGCATTGGAATCATTTAATTGAAGGGAGTAATATATATATTGACTATGTACTATGGTACAGGGTTTATACTTTATATGAGGTGAGATAAATGCAATTTCGTATTGGAGAACTGGCTGAAAAGTGCGGCGTTAATAAAGAGACCATTCGATATTATGAACGTTTAGGGTTAATTCCAGAGCCTAATCGTACCGAAAAGGGATACCGAATGTATTCACAACAAACGGTCGATCGATTGAATTTCATAAAGAGGATGCAGGAACTAGGCTTTACGCTAAATGAAATTGATAAGTTGCTAGGAGTCGTTGATCGCGATGAAGCAAAGTGCCGTGATATGTATGATTTCACCGTTCTTAAGATAGAGGACATCCAGCGTAAAATTGAAGATCTCAAAAGAATTGAACAAATGCTGATGGATCTTAAAGAAAGATGTCCCGAAAACAAAGATATTTACGAATGTCCCATTATTGAAACACTGATGAAGAAATAAGAGGTGAAACAGGATGAAAAACACAATAAAAAGTTCAGGTTGGTTTCTTGTCGCACTAATCACATGTCCGTGCCATTTGTTTTTACTGCTTCCGTTGTTTGCGGGAACGGCACTGGGCTCATACTTCACGGAATTTAAAGATGTTATTTTCATCGTGATGGGTCTGTTATTTGTTTTCACCCTTTTCAAAGGATGGAGAAAACTGAACCCAGAAATTAAAAATGAAACAACGAAAGAAACAACAACGCATGATTGTTGCAGTATGAAGAGGTTTAAATCATGAAGGAAAAAGTGTCACAGTTAGCCACTATATTTTCAGCTTTTGGTATGGCTGCATGCTGCTTGGGTCCACTGATTTTTATTCCTCTTGGATTAACTGGATTTGCAGGAGCAATCGCCTTCTACTCATTGAAGTATCGGTTATTGTTCAGCATCGTTACCATCATCCTTCTTGCATACTCCTTTTACATGGTTTACGGGAGAAAAGGCAAAAGGAAGAGTTCTATCATCGGCTTATGGATCACGACGTTTTTCGTTTTCTGCATGTTTCTTTTTTTATTTCTAGTTGAAGGTGGACTATAAAAAATGAGGTGCTTTATATGAGCGTAAAAATAATTAGGATTATGATGCTATTATCCCTTCTGTTAGTGGTTAGTGCGTGTAGCAACGAAAAAGAAGCACAAAATACTATAGATGCTAAGAAGGAAGTAAAAGCTACCATTGAAACAACTAAAACAGGGACATTCACGGTTTTGGGGATGGATTGTTGTCCGCCGTCTGTTGTAGAAAGCGTCCTGGAAGAGATAGATGGCGTTAGCAAAACAGCCATTAAAGTCAGTGGAAGCAAGGGCGAAGTAACGGTTTCCTTTAATGATAAGAAAACGGATTTACAGGCAATTAAGACGGCAGTTTCGGATTTCGGGCTTGGAGTCGAATAAAAGGAGGGAGTTAACATGAAAAAATATCGAGTGAACGTTCAAGGAATGACTTGTACGGGTTGTGAAGAGCATGTAGCTGTTGCTCTTGAAAACATGGGTGCAAGAGGGATTGAAGTAGATTTTCGCCGTGGCGAAGCTGTATTTGAGCTACCAAATGGCTTAGAGGTTGAAACAGCGAAAAAAGCGATTGCTGAAGCGAAATATCAACCAGGCGAAGCAGAAGAAGTACAATCGCAAGAAATGATGCAGTTAGGTGATGAAGGTGATTATGACTACATCATCATCGGTTCTGGTGGGGCTGCCTTTTCATCTGCCATCGAAGCCGTGAAATACGGAGCAAAAGTGGCAATCATTGAACGTGGTACGGTTGGTGGAACATGCGTGAACATCGGCTGTGTTCCTTCAAAGACTTTGCTTCGGGCTGGCGAAATCAATCATCTGGCAAAAAATAATCCATTCATCGGATTGCACACGTCAGCTGGTGACGTTGATTTGGCACCATTGATCAAGCAGAAAAATGAACTGGTGACGGATCTTCGAAACTCAAAATATGTGGATTTGATTGATGACTACGGCTTTGAATTAATCAAAGGCGAAGCGAAATTCGTAGATGAAAAAACCGTTGAAGTCAATAGCATTCAGTTGTCAGCCAAACGATTCTTAATCGCGACAGGTGCTTCACCAGCAGTGCCAAACATTCCTGGACTGGATGAAGTCGATTATTTAACAAGCACAACTCTGCTTGAATTAAAGAAGGTTCCTAAGCGTCTTACGGTCATCGGTTCTGGCTATATCGGGATGGAATTGGGACAACTCTTCCATAATCTAGGCTCAGAAGTCACATTGATGCAAAGAAGCCCGCGTTTGTTAAAGGAATACGATCCTGAGGTTTCAGAAGCAATCACGCAAGCCTTGACAGAACAAGGGGTCAACTTAGTGACGGGAGCATCTTTTGAACGAATCGAACAAGATGGAGACATTAAAAAGGTCCATGTTGAGGTAAATGGCAAGAAGCGAATCATTGAGGCAGATCAATTACTGGTTGCCACAGGAAGAACACCAAACACGGCAACCTTGAATTTACAGGATGCAGGCGTTGAAGTAGGCCCCCGTGGTGAAATCGTAATCGATGAGTATTCAAAAACAACGAATTCACGCATCTATGCAGCAGGAGATGTCACGCTTGGTCCTCAATTTGTATATGTAGCAGCTTATCAAGGTGGAGTTGCGGCAGGAAATGCTATCGGTGGACTGAACAAAAAGCTGAATTTAGAAGTGGTTCCGGGGGTTACATTTACAGCTCCAGCAATTGCAACGGTTGGTTTAACGGAGCAACAGGCGAAAGAGAAAGGATATGAAGTGAAAACATCCGTTTTGCCGTTAGATGCCGTTCCAAGAGCACTGGTTAATCGGGAAACAACAGGTGTGTTTAAACTGGTCGCGGACGCGAAAACGTTAAAAATATTAGGGGCTCATGTGGTTGCAGAAAACGCAGGAGACGTGATTTATGCAGCGACATTAGCTGTCAAATTCGGTTTAACCGTAGAGGATCTTCGCGAAACCCTTGCACCATATTTGACAATGGCAGAAGGACTGAAGCTGGCTGCTCTAACGTTTGACAAAGATGTATCCAAACTATCTTGTTGTGCAGGATAACTATCTTTTAATATCAAGCCGATGATTCCTTAGCGTAGGAAAAATCGGCTTTTTTCATGTCGAAATTTGCTTAGCGTATGTTTTCCGCGTTTTGTTGGTAGGACCCCTACTTTAGTTATTTATTTTTTTCGTCTCGTTCAATTAATTATTTGTTGTTATTTCTTCATTTCCCCCAAAATCGGTCAGTTGATTTTTTTTATCTGCAAAATGATTAAATGTTAAGCGATTTCTTGCACGACCTATTTTTTTCATTTTTTTCCTTATCAATATCGCTCATTTTTACTCTGTAGCATTTTTTTCGGTTGAATTTTTTTTTCACCATTAGCAAAGCAATAAGGGACATATTATAAATAAAAAAGTATGTCTACTTCCAACAATACTGTTAGGAGACATACTTTTTTAAACTTTAAACCACATACGCTTATGACCATTTTCATCAATAAACACTTTATTATATTTCTGTTCTCTTTCTTTTAGCAATTTTTTTATGTCAAGCATTGGCAAACACCAAGTATATACTCCACTAAGACAAACAAAGAATGTCACAATACCATAAGCCAGAATACCTGATAATAAATAAACGATTATGCCAAAGATTAATACAATTATACTAAATATAACAATCGATAATGTATCCCAAAATCTTTCCTTTTTCTCACTAGGATTTTCGGCACTTCCAAAAATAATTACAGAATAAAATATGTGATAAAATATTCCACTGCTTACAAATGCTAATATGAATAAGGAATAATAGAAAACTATATCAATTTTTAATGTGAAATGATTAATAGGATACAACATGACAGAACTAATTCCACCAATTAGCAGCGTCCAGAATATAAGAAATGCCAAATATCTTATTCTCGAATTAATCTCTTTCAATTTTAGGTCACCCCCAATTACTAATTACATACATTATAGCGCGTCTTAAAGATAATATCAGGGCCAACTATAAACTAACCTATCAAAAAATTGAATAAATAATCTCTTTCTTCTTTCGAACACATAAAAACAAAAATATCATTAATAGATCGAATAAAAGTAAACTGATAAAAACCTGTTTTATCGTTTCTAGCAAGTGAAAATGTACAATCTTGTAACAGTAACCTCTTCGCCTCTTTTAAATCATAATTATAGAAACCATTCAAAATGTTTGTATATTCTATATCTGATAGGAGATAAACATTCGGCTCTTCGCCTAGGCTTCTTCGCTCCTCTATAAGTACTCCTTCCAACTCCTCATCCCTATCGTTATATATGTAACCCTTTACTTTCAAACCGTATCTTGCATGAAATAAGTTTAACTCCACTAACTTCTCAACAACTATATTTCTTCTAATTTCTACTTTTTGATTCATCAAAATCCTCCCCTTTCATTTTTAAATTGATTGTTAAAAACTGACCAGACCTTAACGGAATTTTCATATACCTTTCTATTAGACATAACTTATAACAACCCTTGTTTAAAAATAAAAAAACAGCAGGGACTAGTCCCTACTGACATGGATGTAACTTTCGCGCTAACTTGATTAATTTGTATCGAACATCTGGCTCTAGTATATACTCTTCCAAAATCGGACAAAGCAGCAAAATCATTTGGTTAAAATCTTTAAAATCTTGGTTAAAACACATTACATTATACTTTTCAATTTTTGTCTTTCCCTTTTTTTGCCTGCCACTCTGTAATCCTCTTTAAGTACATATATGAAATAGAAGAATGGTTCAGTTTCATCTGGCAATAAAAAGCATTTCTTAAATCTTGCAATGAAGAAATTGTACTGAAAATGGTTAAACGTTATTAGTTCATAATCAGCCTTCTTACGAAGTATATCCTTGTTTTTCAAGAGAATCCCTCCAAGTATCTTTAGTGTAATCTTTCTACTTATACACTTAAACAAACACTTGTTCTTACCTTTATTTTGGAAGGAATCACAAGAAGCATTGAACCACTTTTGGATGTTTTGTTGAACTAGTTTTAAGCCTTGCGATTCTATTAGTATCAATACTTGAGCCGTTTGAACTACTATTTACCTAAATGACCATTTTGAAAAGCATTACAAAACTACAAGAGATTATTTGTATACACCTCACATATACTACTGTTTTAATAATTAAACTGGTTCATTTGGCTCAACCCTTTTCTCGCTTGCAAACACTTGGTTCATTATTGGCTCAAGATTGGTTCAACTTGGGTTCTATTTTTACAAAATTAAAGACGGGTTTAATACCCGTCTGCAATTTAAATTTCATCAAAATCAAGTAGTTTTAAACCCTTCCAAGACTTAGTCCTTCTACTGTTATTCATTTGGCTACGTTTAACCAGATTACCATATATACTTTCAATTTTTTTATTAAACTTTGTTTGACTTCCCGCAATGTGTCCATTTTGTTCACAGAAATTTTGCCATGCTGTAAACAGATTAATACGCGCTGTCTCAGCATCTGGATTAAATTCGCAATGTTCATTCATGAATTTCATTACAGGATTATTCTCTTCTCTGTATCTTTGGACTAGTTCACTAGATTCCCTACTTTCTGTAAACTTAAAATTATTTTCATGTATCAATCTTCTTAGTCCGTCTAGAATCCAAAGCAGGATAGCGTCCTTCTCTTTGTATAATTTTTCCTTCAGGTGAGGGTCTTTTTTTGCAGGTACATGCTTAAAAGGGATAATACTTAACCTGTTGTAAAAAGCATCACTAGTATCTTTACTGTAATTATCCGGTAGACCATTTGTGGAGAAAACAAACTTTGCTTTATTATAAAACTCAAATACTTGTCCATATGGTCTTCGTGCAGATATCCTATCATTCCCGGTAGCCGCTTTTAAATAGTCATTATCTTTAATTCCTTTAGCGGGTAGATCAGCAAATATATTGACAACCTTCCCAAACAATTCTGCTTGTTTGTACTCATTATCAGACAAGTCTTGTAATGGAATGTGTGATTTAGCATTATCGGTTAAGAGATTCTCTAGAGTTGCTGTGATAAAAGTACTTTTCCCTGCATCTCCCGGTCCATCAAATATGAAAATCATCTTTTTGGAATCTGTTAATGGAGTTAAACAATACCCTACCATTTCCTGCAGCAGCATTTGAAGTTCTTTATCCGGTACTGCACTATTAATAAACTTATTGAAGTTTTCTCCATTAGCGTTCGGATCATAGTTTGCTTGTATTTGAATTGTAGAATAGTTATCTATTGAGTGACCTTTAGTAAACTCCCAAGTTTGTAAATCAAATGTTCCATTTAGAAGATTTAACTTAAAGGGATACTTATTTATTTCGTGCGGAAACTTATTAATTCGACTATCTATCTTCCACAATTGAACAACATCATTTATAACCTGGGACTTAGCATATTCAGGTGTTAATAACTCTTTTACTATCCCCTTATCCTCATTCTCATTCGCTGGTCTATACACCCCATTATCAAAAAAATATAACTTTCCCGTTGAATTGATGACAGGAACATTTTTTATGAGGTATTCCGACAAAAAACCTCGATGTATATAACTAAAGCCTTTATCTGATTTCCTTAAAAATGGGCCAACAAGTCGAACTTCATTATCTATGTATTCTACCTTAAATCCTTTCGGTCCAATATATTCATTTCCGTCTTCGTCGTATAAGACACTCTTCCAGATAGGGAGATTTTCTGTGTCTTTTATTGAGACTTGTTTTAAATCCTTTTTTTCATATTCTTCAACTTTTTTATTTAGTTCCTCAGTAGAAACTGTTATTTCTTGATTGTTTTCTCCATCAATATTACTCCAATTTGGTGGTGTAACTTTGTTTTTAAATTCTTTAGATGTAGCCATATTACATCACTCCCCTTTCCTCATTACACAGGGTTTAGGAGTGTATATTGTGTTTTATATGTATGCTTTTTATTGTGTTGTGAAGACCTGTTAGATGGCTTAAAAATACATGCATGTTGGTAGTTTAATCTCTTCTAAGTTCAACTCCTTCAGGAGCCTTAACAATTGTCCAACCTTTAATTAGAAATAAAGGTAATTTATTTGTGGTACCATATCTGCTAACCTTTTCAAATTGATAATAATCCCCCACTTTTTTTCTTAATATGAAATACTCTTGACCATTATATTGATTAGATTTAAAGAAATTAACTAGATACCCTTCCTTATACAAATCAATTTTATTCTTTCCCCATAATTTTTTTGCTTCCACTACTTCTCCGGTTTTAAAATTTGGATAATACTTTGGCAATGCTCTCACCTCCTTTTTACTTTACAACGTTTCTATTAAACAAAGATAGATGCTCACCTGCTAATTCTTCATATAAAAATTTATTTCTTTAATATTTAAATTAACTTTATGGATATATTGATACTAAGGGTATTTTACTGAGGGGGACTATTTGATAGCTATTTTGTACGGAAATAAAGGGAAATTTCGAAGCCTTTTATAATAATTCTGTAGATTCTTGTTTTTCTCAAATACCACACCAACCTGAAGTACTTATGTTAAAACCGAAAGCAAATACAGTCACAGAAAGAGATCATATACATATAGCAAAACTTGTAGATTACTCCCAATTAGAAATTACTAACAATAACCAGATAACTAGAGGCAAAAACATTGAATTTGTTTGGATTATCTGACTTCCATCATGGTTATATGGATGTTGGGGTTATTAGCGACTTTCTGTCTATACTTGAGGAAATTACATAAAAAATTCCAACAAAATTTAGAAATCAATTGTGTAAATGTAAATGTCTGTATCAAAATGTACATTTTTGCTTATATAAGCATGTACACTTTTGACCGTTATACGGCTCTCTATACAAGTGAGTGCATAATTACAACTTGACACGGAGCCTCTGCGGGCATGATTATGCCGCTAAAAAGCCAGCAGTAACAAGGGCTGGCAAGCCAACCAAGGCTATCATACCCGCCACTCCATGTAAAGTTGTAATATACAGGGAAAATCAAAAATGTACATCTTTAAACGAGCGTTTTTGTACATGCTTAATTCAGCATTTGTAGTGTAAAAAAACATAACACCTTTTGTTTATAGAGACAATCTACCCTAAATAACCTTTAAGTACATTTTTTACAGATTTTCACTGCGCAGTATCGTTGTACTGCGCAGTAAGAACAGTTATAAAGACAGATATTACTGAAGCATCTAAAAGTGAATGATGATTTAAGTGAGTTCCCTACTAGGCAAAAAAAAACAGAAGAGTTTGCCGTTTTTTTTACAATCGTTTCAAAATATTTCTTGAATTCATCAGTTATCACTCATTTCTATTCTATACTTTTAAGGACTAGATTCTGCTTCAGTCTATCCAAAATCTCTACCTCTAGTTGGCAAGCCTCCATAAGATAGGTTTCAACGGTTCCATATCGCTCGTTAATATTGGCATATAGTTGCTCGAGCACTTCGGGATGCGCCTTTAATATGAATTCTATACGCTCTGAGGACACTTGGAAAAGTGTCATCCATCTCATAACTTTTATAAATTTATCTAATCGATGTTTGAAGTAATCGTTGGTTAAGAGATATTCTTCCAATACCCTTTGATATGGAACCCCAACTAAGGACTGAATGATTGATGCAATAATCCCTGTTCGATCCTTTCCAGCTGAACAATGGATGAGCACCGGCCAATTTTTATCATCAGAGATTAAGGTAAATACCTTTTTTATTTGTGGAGTTTGATAGAATGCAATACTATGATAATACTCCCTAGTAAAGTTTTTAAAATCGTCTGCTCCTGTCTTTCGAAACAAAAAGCTAAGAAACTTTCGGAAATTAGCATCTTGAGTCTCTATGGGAAGTAGAGGAATGTTCACAGAATTAATCTCTTCTGCAGTCAGTAATAAGGGCATATTCTTGTTGTATTCTTTTTCTGATCGAAGGTCTAAGATTGTTTTAATCTTATATTTCTTCATTCTTTCCAGATCACATGGAGTCATGTTAGATAATTTACCAGAGCGATAGAGTACACCTTGTCTTAAGGTAGATCCTTGCTCTGTTTTTACCCCTCCGATGTCACGAAAATTATATATTTTTTCAAAGTGTATTAATTGGTTGTTACTCATAATTCTCTCCCGCTTATCATTACTTATTTATGGTGTTCTTCAATATAGTTTTTCAGAGTTAACTAATCCATCCTGCCCTTCTAAATTTAAAGAAAAATTTTAATTCAAATACTATATCCTTCCCTATTCTTCAGGTGTAATGTGTCTAACATGTAAATAGAATATCCTTGATTGATGGTATTTAAGTGGACGGTGCTTATATCCGATCATTAGCTCTAATTCTTTTGTACATCTGAAAATCCCACTCGGTTTTTAAAAGAGAATAACAATATTGATCTGCATACTCCCCATTAATCAAGGAGTAGCCACGTAAAACCCCTTCCTGATAAAAACCAAACTTACGTAAAATTTCTTTTGACGGTGTTGCATCTATGTTGGTAAATGCCTCGATGCGATGCAAATTCATTTCATGAAAGCCAAAACCGATGACATGAGTTAATATTTCAGTCATGTATCCTTTTCGCCAATATTGCTTTCCTAAATCATAAGCAACCTCACCCCTAGACCCGCGTTGGACCTCCCAACCATTGAATCCGCACGTTCCTATAAGAGTATTCGTATCTTTTTTAATAATCCCCCACCTAAGTGCTTGATTTAAATCAAATAGTTTGTTCATAAATGAAATTACACCTTCTGCTTCCTCTACACTTGTTAAAGGGCGAATCCCCATATCTTTTGTAACATCTTTATCCGATAGTACCTCTAGGACACCTGGAGCATCAGCTAATGACATTTGTCGAAGTAAAAAACGATCCGTGTTAATAATCGGAAACTCTTTAAATTCCATTCTCTTCTCTCTCCTCCTCACCTTTTGTAGTGGTTTGCTTCTCTAATAAATAGTTAGAACCTTTTAAATTAAAGCAGGTATTGGATTAACCTCTGCTCATTTTCCCTTGCATCATCCAAATGAAAGGCATGGGAAGATTTATCCGACCATAATAACCTTTTTCCTTCTGGAGCATCTAGATTCTCATAGTATCTTTTAATTAGTTCAGGCATAACATGCTTTTCTTTACTTCCATGAATAAACATGACAGGTATTTGTAATGAGGGAACCTCTGTAAAGAAGTCGAAGGTATTAATATCGTTGAGCAATTCTTCCGTATACGAGAGTTTAAAGCCGCGTATAAGGGAATTGTATACGTCGATAAGAGAGTAATCCGGTGACTGCAACATAATTTTAAGTCCCGAAAAAAATGTCGCTGACTTTTTATCACCTGCATCATGGAACATCGAATTGTATTTAAATTGCCATTTACGAATTGCAGCCCACTGTTTAAATCCATCTAAATAAGGTGGCTCCCCAACGGCAAGCAAATCCTTTATCGCTTTTTGATGATTCTTCACCTTCGATATTTCCATCAGCCACTTGTAACTTAACTTGTCATTTTCAACCCAGTTCGTAATTTGTGAGAACCCGGTATATGAATAATATTTTTCTGGATAAGATGCGGCAAGCGACAGTCCAATCACACTCCCCCACGAATGTGCCATGAGGTGGATTTTTTCTTGACTAAACCGGTTCCTTAAATAATCGGTAACCTCACACCCATCTTGAATAAATTGCTTTAAGTTCATCGTATTTTTTTGAATTTGCTTTGCATACGATTTACCTGTACCACGCTGATCCCAGAAAACAACTGTAAAATGCTTGACTAATTCCTTTGTCGTCATTACTAAAGCATAATCACGTCCCCTATTGGAGACACCAGGCACCGGCATGCTTGGGCCTCCATGAATAAAGAGTAAAACAGGTGCACCAGGATTATCCGCTTGTATTAAGATGCTTTGTTTTATCCCCCCTATTGTAATGCTCTCTACACTGCTTATACCTTGTGCTGTAATTACAAAATCCTTGCTATGGAATATTTTCATAAAGCCACCTCATATTTTATTTTCAGCTATGTAAAGAACAATGTTGACTATAATAGTGTTAATTGAAGCGCAAGATAAACGACATCAGCGATGAGTGCTTCTTCACTACTAATCCTTTCGAATAGCATATCTTTTTCAGTAGCTAATGAGAACGCCCAGCGTTATCGGCCGTATCAAGTAGCTGATGAAATGGAAATTAACGTTACCAATAAATGAGCCTAATTTTAATGAAAGAAAAATAAGTTTCACTTGCAGTGGGTAAGCTCAATAGAGGTTGCATCTAGCTAAAACATATGAATGAACAGTCTCTACATCCCCGTAAATTTATTTAAAAACACTGGAACACAAAGGTTTAAAATGTGAGCAACAATCACCCAACGTAAACTTTTTGTCTTATAAAAATATGTACCCCATGCTAAACCCATTAGAAATACGGCAGTCCAGGTGACAGGACTCCGATTTGCAATGGAAAACACTCCCCACGTCAGAAGCCCTCCTCCAGAGGCGGATTAATAAGAAAAGTAAGTATCCAAAGTGAGATGATTAATCCTGAATCTAATGTATGCCATCCAAATATGAATGCAGGCAGGAAGGAGTGACGGAAAAGGCTAAAATAATCCAGCCTTTATGCCCTTTGGCTTTTGCAACCAACTTGTAAAAGTAGTTCTTTTATGACGATAGATTATAAATGCCATCGTACTCCAATAAATAATAGCTAGCGGTACCCATGCCCATTCATTGATTAACCGCACAGCAATGGTTGCTGTCAAAAATCCTAAACCAACAACTAATATTGGAGAAAAAATCATTAAGCTTCGATTTTTATCGTTCACATAGAATTCCTCCTAAAAAGAAAGAGTCCTCCCCATATAAACCCGAGTCCAGTAATAATTGCCCCGGTTGTGGAGATGAGCGGTTCTAAATTTCCTGCTACCGTCCCTAGTGCAAAAACAATCGTTCCAAGAATAAGTAATAGTCCAACTGCAGATGGAAATAGTTTCGCTCTCACCATTGAAATACCAACGAAGATCATCCCCAATACAAAAAGCAGTGGACCAAACGAGTAAATAAAGTGATTTGTACTAACTGCAAATATTTCATCAATCTTAACATTTGAAACGCCAGCCATCTCGACAAACACAATGGCCGTTACGATAATCGTGCCAATTACACCTAAAACCATACCTATTGATCCGAAAATACCATTTTTATCTCTTTGTGATTCATGAAATCCAAAAAACGCAAAAACGATGAGAAGATGAGCAATAAATACAATGGCTTTTCCTATTACTATACCTTCCCCATTTGAAAACAGTAGATTAATAGAGTGAGCTGTAGCAAGAGAGAAACCTGCAATGATAGACATAACTCCACCTAGTTTGATTCGAAACGCATTCTCCATTCACCTATCCCCTTTATTTGTTGATGACTACATGGCTTATTGTTTCCATACATACATTAGGATTTTGTTAACTATGACTAATGCCCCAAAGACAAATGCTAATGTCGGTTTACCTACAGCTAATAGTGCCAAAATCGCACACCCGAAAATAGTTACTTCAAGTAAAATACGATATCCCCCTGTTAAGGGTATTTGTGCTGCTGGGGAACCAAATAGCCCCCATATCATCATGATCAATAAGGGTGCACCAATACCTAGTAGTATTTTAAAAACTATTCCTTTACCAACAACAAAGCCCCAATAGCTAACTGCTACAATAGTACATACTTCCAAAATAAACAGTAATACGAGATTCATAAACAAGTTAATTACACCCCATTAAAAGGAAGGTGTCTAAAAACAAAGGATTTGAACATTTAGACAACCTCCATTAGTATCTGAATTACCAAATTTGTGTTTTTAATAGTAATTTCTTCCTTTATATTCTAATGAACGAGTATTGTCAATCATCAAATTATTATAGACTAAGAGGAATTTTGTTTACCTTCCATTGATGCTCCTAGTCTTCTTCAATACAGTTGTCGTAAGCCACATGATTAGAAAATAGGAATAGTGGGATGCATAACTCTCGATCTTACCTATCACGCTTAGGCCACCAAACTCTTACAAATAAAACCAATTGTTTTAATAGAAAACAAAAACTTCCAATAATATTTAAGTTCTTTATTGAAAAATGATTACAAACTACTAGCTGGTTTTCTTAATAGAAAATTTTATTCTTTTTTTACCTTTTACAAATTGAATAAACCAATATAGAGCCACCCAAGGTAAAATATATTTTGTTGACCATTCCATTATATTTATAATAATTCCTAAAGAATAATAACCTACTAAATATAAAACAATAAAAATTACTACTAACCCTAATGAACCATATAATAAATACTTCATTTTTATATCCCTCTCTTTACTAGTAATATATATAAATACTAAGCTTGTACTGTAATGGGATGCTTGAAATATTCAGGTAAATCTAAATTATTTTTTATTTTTATGAACAGCACATCGTTCTCGGTATCAATTAACTTTTTACTAATTACAATATCCCCGTAATCTGGAGTATAATGAAAAACTACATTTTTCGTATCTTCGTTAGCAATTCTATTTATAACATCAGAAATAGTTACTTCCTTTTGGCTAATTACATCAAAAAGATGGAGAGTTTCCCCATCGTGCATATGAATTGTAAACAAATCTAAATCATCTATGTAATAGATGTCCTGACTAAAGACATTTAGACAATAAAACATAAGCAATTCCTGTGAATTCTCTGAACCAAAAATAAAAGATACTGGTAATCTACCTCTACTATATTGGAAAATTCTATTTAACACTTCAGAATCAGTACCATTCAGTTTAGTCACTCTTCTGACTGGAATTATTCTTGACGGTATATTCATTGTAAACTGATGTTCCGGTACTCGCTTAAAACCAAACTTAGGATAGAAATCTAGCACAGTAGAATTAGCAAATAAGTACATAAAATCATATTGGTTCTCATAATGTTCAAGCACTATTTCCATTAACTTACGAGATAGTCCTAATTTTCGAAAATCAGGATGAGTCATTACCGTACCTATTTGAATCCCACGCTTTTTTTCATTATTAATAATTAACTCTACCTTATTTGCAGAAACGTTTGCTATTATTTTTTCGTTTTGTACGATGGAGAAAGGTGAATATTTTTCTGTCCAAAATCCTTTTTCGTACCAATCTTCAAAACTTATACCAAAGGTATTAGTAGCCAGTTCATTAAAACTGCCCCTTAATTTCTTATTATGCTCAAAGTTTCTTATTAACTCCATCCTATTATCCTCACTATTAGTATTTTCACCTTAAATTAACTGGGGACTGAATGTTGGCTGTCATTCTTCTAGATTTTCTCAACCAAACTTCTACCACTAATAAATTTCCAGTCCAACACAACCAGACGGCAATTACATAACCAAGTGTAAAGTTATCAAATGTACAGCCAATGATTGCTGACCATATACGGAATGTCAATGCAGCAAATGTGACCGCATAGCTTCTTATCATCCATTCTTCATGAAGTTTAAGTTTTTTATTTCGAATATATGAGTAGGCCTTGTATGTTGTATAAATCCATGCTAGGTCTAGAAGAAAGAAGCCTAATTTAGCTAATATTCCTCCAAATGCAAATAAAGTTAGGTAAATCCCTATTAATCCACTAATGAATATACAAATGACATAGATTTTACCTACAACACGATGTGTATTTAAGTATTTATTGCGCAGTTCATTTATAAAAAGGAAAGGCCCTACTATTAATGGTACGGCAGCTGTTAAAATATGTATATACAATGCTGAATTCCAAATAATATTTTTAAATTCATACATTACAAAACCTATTTCAATTAAAATAGCATTAGATTGTTCCGGGTCGAGTACGTAGTAACGAATGATAGCATGAATGCTAAGAAATGATGCAAGAAGTACGAGTAGAGCAAACCATATTTTTTTTGTTAAATGTTTGAAATATAATAATCTCCCCCGTTTCTATAGATAATATTTGCTCCGGTAGCGTTAAATACTACTTTTTTTCCTGAAGTAGTCCCTGTGGTGTGAAATGAAATCATTATTACCTAACATAGACCTTATTTTACTATTTTGTAACACTAATAAAAGTGAAAAATTGTTTTTAATTTTGCACCTTTTTTACAGCTCTATTCCAAGCGTTAATAATGGGGTAAAGTAATCTTTTTATTTCTCACTTTGAACTAGGCCATTTTTTTCTCATAAGAACAGTCCGATCAAAGTCATATTAAGACTTAAACTGCAAATATGATAGTCTTTATGAATAAGAGCCTCTCTTTACTTTCAACACTCATTTCACCCATAGTATATTGAAGGGTATTTTTTTGTAAATCAATGCCGAGATTTGAAAAACCCTAAGTTTTCCGCCTCATATTTAATCAAAGTGAATCAAGCTGCACTAATAATAGTTAATACACTTCTATGATAAATAACACAGTTCTTTTAGTCTATGAAATTTACAAAAAAAATGAAATAATTAGAGGAGAAGAGATTTCCCTACTGCCAAGCCTGTAGTGGACTTACACCACCAAGTTATCGCCCATGCCGGGCACAACAAAAATCCCTTAGCTTTCACTAAGGGAGGACTACTTAATTTGATACTTCTTTTGGTTTAATTGTATCTCTTACTTTTACGAGCAAGGTAGAATTTCTATATAAAGGATAAGTAAGGGCAGTAATCATTAAAACGGAACCTGCGACAATCAAGGTTGCAACAATATTTATTCCCCCTAAATATCCACCAATAAGGGTACCCATTAACAAAAATAGATTAAATATCGAATAGAAAATGGCTGTACCTCTTCCCCTTATTTCCTCAGGAATATGTTGAAGAAAGATCGTACTCGTAGGTACCATCATTAAAGCATTTGTAAGACCAATCACTAAACTCCACAATATTAATGGATATAGGAGCGAATTCGATAGAAAGCTTATTTCCGTGATGAAATATACACATATAATAGAAAAACCTAGTACACCAATCGATACATATAATAAACGATAATGGGCCATTTTATTTAACAGCTTTGACCCTAGGACAGCACCAATCACCGTACCAAATGCGAAGATTCCTTCCATCACACCAAATTCAATTTTTGATACTTCAAACACTTGGAGCATAACGGCCTTATAGTTTGTCATAAACATTCCAAATGCCATCATGACAGGGACTAGAAATAAAATCATAAAGAATAAAATTGGGGTCTTAAGCATCTCCACTATTCCATCAAACAGATTTTTCAGATACGAATTTGAGCTAGGCTGGTTCTTGTTAGAATCTATCTTTAAAATAGATAAGCTAAAGATAAGAACTCCCGAAATAAGATATGTGAATGAATCAATAAAAAATATGTTCTTCGGGGATTGAAAGGCTAATAGAAGCCCAGCGACTACAGGCCCACCTAACTTAATAACAGCTATCGTACTCTGAAATAGTGCAATTCCTTGAGGAATACGATGGTCACCGACAATAGTTGGAATGGAAGACATACGAGCTGGCTCAAAAAAAGCTGTTCCAATTCCTTGTAAAAATACTAGTAATAACAATAATGGGATATTCTCGTAGAAAAATACCATTAAGAATACCATTAAAAATCTATATATATCTGAATATACCATTACCCATCGACTTGAATATTTGTCAATTAAAGGCCCAATAAAGGGTCCAATGATGACCACTGGCAGTAATTGAGCAACAAAAACGAAACTAATCATTAGGGGATTGTCTGTATGGGTTCCGACAAAATAAACAACAGCAGTTAGCGTCATGGCATCACCTAGAAAAGAAACAACTACCGCCAACCAATATCGGATATATATTTTATCTTTAAGTAATTCAAGCATCGGCCTCGCCTCCATATTTCTGAAATTATCTGTTGTATTTACTTTAAACCTGAAATAAAATGATAAAAAGTGAAAACAACAAGTAACATTTGCACCTTTTATGGGAGGGACCAATTTGAGATTAATGGAGTATTTAATTTTGTTAAGAGCTAGACACAAAGCCGTAAAGCCCTACGAAGAAATTAGCATTTCTATTAGTGAAATTGCAGAAACTTTCTGTAGCTCTATTAGAAACACAAACTATTTGCTTAAGAAATTGAGTGAAGAACAAAGAATTACATGGAAGCCTGGGAGAGGAAGAGGAAACCTCTCAACCTTGGTTTACCACTCCTCATTTAGCGAAACAGTGGAGGAGTACATATTCCAGATGTCAGCCGAAAATAGGGTAGGGGATATCGTTGACCTCGCAAACTCCCCTACCCTCTCTGAAGAAAATCAGAAGTTTTTATTTCAGTCTCTTTATGAAAAACTCGGCCCTAGTATTGAACATTCGCATTTTGGAACTAAGAGCATCCTAAGAATAATACTTCCTCAAGAAGTTCATTCACTAGATCCTTTAGAAACCATTTTTTATTCTGAGGCTCATTTGGTAAATCAGATATTTAACACATTGGTTTCATATAATAGTGAATTAAACCAAACTAATCCATGTATAGCTTATGCTTGGAAAAAGAAACACAATGGAAGAAAGTGGACTTTTTATTTAAGAAAAAGTGTTAGATTTCATAATGGGGAAATGGTCACTGCAAAAGAAGTACAATATACAATGAAACGAATTTTAATAGAAGGAAGTCACTCTGCCATATATCCACTATTAAAAGATATCCGGGAGGTAGTCATTGTTGATGATTTTACCATCGCATTTCATTTAGAGAGGGAAAATTTATTTTTCCCAAGAATTTTATCATCCTTTCACTGTTCTATCATTCATCCATCCCACTCACAAAACCACATTCCAATTGGAACAGGTCCGTTTCTAGTAAAGGAATTCAATAAAAATTTTATATGTCTCCAAGCCTTTGAAGAATACTTTCGTGAAAGAGCTCTAATTGACCAACTTGATATATGGATGAATAAAAGAGGGCATGCATACCCAAATCAATTTACTGCCTTGAATGCTACGGAAAAAGACTCAAACCCAGTTATATTAGATTATCAGTTGTTAGGTAGTAGATTTTTGGCCTTTAATCAAAATAAAGAAGGTTATCAGCACAACCTATATTTTAAATTAGCTATTCAAGAAATCATGAATCCAGTTGAAATGATAAAGGGACTTGGAGGAAATAGAAGTTTAGCTGCCACTAGTTTTTTGCCCGATGTAAGTAGACTCTACAAAATAAATAAATCGTCTATTGCTAAAGCAAAGGAGTACTTACTAAGAAGTGGTTATAACGGGGAAACTATTTATCTATATTATTTTAATCTAAATGAAGGATATGAAAGTGCCGAATGGTTACAAAAACAAGGGAGGAAGATTGGTCTGTCCCTTAATCTCCATCCTATTAATTACGATACGGATGAGTCTATTTTAAATGGGGACATCCTCCTATTATCAGTCATACTTGATCAGGATGTTGAATTAAGCTTATTAACCATTTACAAAAGTGAAAACTCTTTTTTTAGAAAATTCCTAGATAAGGATACTCAAAAAAATATAGATTTGGAACTAGAGGTATTTCAAAGGGTGGAAACTTCAGAGGGAAGAATGGTTCACTTACAGAGAATTGAAGATATGTTAAAAGAAAATGTTCTCGTTCATTTCCTTTATCACGCAACGAATAAGTTGAGCTATCAACCATTTCTAAAAGGGCTTGAAATTAACTCCTTAGGCCTACCAGATTATCATCATCTATGGATCGATCCAGAGGATGAGTTGGTGCATGTGAGTAAACTTTAGGCAAAGAATGGGACAATATCGGACTATGTATGGATATTCATTTCAATTTGTCCCTTTTTCTAGGGTGCGTTCCATTATTCTGACGTCAAAAAGATAATTCTTATAAAAGAGGGTATCATTCCTAACGTTTGATACCCTCAAATCTGTAATTCCTATAAATGAAGGTGCCATCTTGCTCTCCTTGCACCATCAAATCTGCTATTCCTTAAAATGAAGGTGCCATCTCGCTCTCCTGACACCATCAAATCTGCTATTTCCTAAAATGAAGGTGCCATCTCTCTTTCCTGATACCATCAAATTCGCAATTCCTTAAAATGAAGGTGCCATCTTGCTCTCCTGACACCACCAAATTCGCAATTCCTAAAAATGACGGTGGCATCTTTCTCTCCTGACACCACCGAATTTGCAATCCCTAAAAATGACGGTGTCACCTCGCTCTCCTGACACCACCAAAACTACAATTCTCAACGCTGTGTTAGTGTTAAATGTTGATTTATTACTATTAAATTAGGATTCCATAAAATGACAGCCTAATTGTTATTGCTTTTATTCAACTAACGCTCCCCGTTTTACTTTAATAAGGCGGAGTTCCTAATTGATGTATAGCATCTAATTGAATCACGTTTTGTAGTTATTCAACCTTAGTTACGATAATTTGAGAAGTCATTAAATTTAGCCTTTCTTTCAGTTCATCCGTAATGGTGAATGTAATAGTTGAACCAGCATTTAGGTTATTAAATTTATAATGCATCCCAGTTATAATGGTTCCATCAGTTCCATAAGTTTCATAAGTTTCATAAGTTTCATAAGTTTCATAAGTTTCATTTGGAGTTTGGCTAAAATCTGAGATATGATCATAATAATCACCACTGATTTTACCATTTAAAAACACATTATTAGGTAAAATCTGATAGGGTGGTTGCATTTGTACAATGGATATTTCAATAATATTATTTTTTGTGTTTACAACTCCATTATCCGAAACTACTATCCCATTAACATTCAATTCATATTCCCATAAATCTCTAGAGAGTTCATTTTCCTGTTCATCTCTAAAATCTATTATTATGTCGTTAAGTAATTGTTTGTAATAATCCGCTTCTTCCTTTGTGTATTTTAAATCTAACTCAATATTTTCTAATGAGTTTTGTAAATCTTCTTTTTCTTTTTGTAGTTCACTAATTTGTGTGTCTTTTTCACTTATTAATCGATTTGTTTCCTCTCGATCAATATTCTTTGCTTCATCACTACTAGCAGGTTGGTTGCAGCTAGTTAGTAGTATGGTTGTAAGTAATACTGTCAGTAACCAAGTGATTTTTTTCATCGTATTCCCCCTTTTATCTTTCAACCTAGTGTTCTTGATATAATTATTGGTGAAAAAGTATCTGAGGGTACCGAACAGACTACTACTACCTTAGTTTCGGTATCAAAACTGACTGAAGACCATCCAAAAAAAGTCGTAGTGAATGCCTTTATCAGAAGAGGTGCAACAATTAGACATCACAAAAATATGCCGACTAGGACAGGTTGGACTGCCATAACTCCCCTTTCCTTTAATCCAAATGTTGAAAAATAACAAATAATAAGGGGGAGAAAGAAATTGAATCTAGAGGTTCTACTTAATACCTATGAAAGGAAGGCAAGATATCTATCTGCATTATTGACGGTCGCACCAATTATCATTTGGTTGTATTTTTGGTTCCCTGAAATCCGGTCACTCGAAGGAACTATTATTAGTCTAATTGTTGGTTTAGGCATATCAATTCCACTTTCTATACTTGCAAGAACTTCAGGAAAAAAAGTACAAGATAAACTATCTATTAATGTGGGGGGCTCTTCCTGCTACTATAATTTTAAGGAATAACGATAAAACATTAAATAAAGAAACAAAAAATCGTTATCACCAAAAATTAAGGTTACTAACAAACGTGGATATCCCAACAAAAGAAAGAGAACTAGAAGACCCCTTAGAGGCAATCCAGAAATTTAATTCTTGTATTGATTACCTAAGACAAAGAACAAGAGACAAGGCTAAATATTCTTTAATTTTTAATGAAAATGTTTCTTATGGACAGGCTAGAAATTTACTTGGTTTAAAAACTTTCGGATTAACAATATGTTCAATATTAATAGCAATACAATTATTTTCAATCTATAAAAACTATGGTGTTGGACTTAATATTTCTGCTGTTCCTATTTTTGAAATTATATCAGTCATTATAACTGTATTGTTTTTATCGTTTTGGATATTCTTTGTTAGTGCAAAACAAGTTTATAATGCTGGAGTAAATTATAGCAAAGCATTACTAGAGTCGTCTGAGCATATTGAATAACTCTGAAGAAATATATAAGAGGGATTGTATCTGATTGTTATTCCCTCTTTTGAAATTAAACTTTGAATTATTTCATTAATTTTATTGCAATTTTTCTAACCACTCTTTATCAAGCACTACTTCCACTCTCTGCTTTACCACTATTTGTGATACGGTTCATCGTAACGTTACGAGGGACAAACATTTAAATGTAATTAAAATTGAAATTTAATATCTATTTAAAGGGGATACCTAATTAAGACTAAGCCATTCTCTTTTGAAGTACCCACGTAGGAAAAAGCAAATGTAAAAACATGCATAAAAGCAGTGGATTTCACACCTGAAATCACACTGCTTTTTAGCATTATTAAAACACCTTTTTTATAACAAATACCTATTTATATGTAACTAAGGTCGATACTGGTATGCCAATTCCTTTTGGACTATCGGGATTATCCTTGAAACCATTAAAGCGTAAAGAATTAAAATAATTATATTTTTCATTATGGTTTTAAAACTACTTTTATACAATCATCTGCATGTTCATAGAAGGTTTTATACATTTCACTTGCTCGGTCTAACGGTACAACATGCGTGATAATTTCAGTAGGGTCAAATTCACCCTTTTGAATCATATCAAACAATATTGGCATATAATGAACAACAGGTGCTTGCCCCATTCTTATACGAATATTTCTTTCCCATAAATTACCTAAAGGAAATTGATTGTAAACAGAACCATATACACCTGTTAATTGTAAATTTCCGAATTTTTTAATAGCTTGCATACCAATTTGTATAGGGCTTGTAGTTCCCCCAACTAAACCCATTTGTTGTTCTTGTGCTTCTTTAGGAGTTTTCTTCCCATCCATTCCCACACAATCAATGACACAATCTGCTCCACCTTTTGTTAATTCACGAATATATTTTCCAGCATCATCAAATGTTGGAAAATCATCAAAGTTAATTACTTCCACATTGTTCATTTTTTTAGCATGATTTAAGCGATAAGGAACATTGTCAACTGCAATCACTCGACTTGCACCTTTCAACCATGCAAACTTTTGTGCCATAAAACCAACAGGTCCACAACCAAGAACGACAACTGTATCACCCTTTTTAACTCCTACATTCTCGACACTCCATAAAGCGGTAGGTAATACATCTGACATAAACAACAATTTTTCATCATCTAATTCTACTGATTCTGGGATAACAAAAGGAATAAAATTACCATATGGTACACGAAGGAGTTCCGCTTGACCACCTTGATACCCACCATATCTTTCAGTGAAACCAAAATAACCCCCAGTGTCTACAGCCTTATTAGGATTAGAATTATCACATTGGCTCTCCATTTCATTTTGACAGTAATGACAATGACCACATGAAATGTTGAATGGAAGAACTACTCTATCACCTTTTTTTACCTTTGTAACTTCCGAACCAACTTCTTCAACAATACCCATCGGCTCATGTCCTAATACATAATCTTTTGTAGCTGGTACTGCCCCTTGATAAATATGAAGGTCAGAACCACAAATTGCACTTGAAGTAATGCGAACAATAATATCATCATTCTTTTGAATTGTTGGGTTTGGTACTTCTTTGACTTGCATATTTTTTACACCTTGAAAAGTAACTGCTTTCATTGTTCTCAACTTCTTTCTTAGAATTTATATTTTGTCTTAGATTATCTTTTCCAGAAATTATTTTTTTATTCATCATTGTTGTCACCATCCTTATTAAAGACAACAACAAGAAGATTAATTATCGTCCTTTATTTGTTTTTTGTGATGTTTTTCATCATATTCAATCACTAATTCTAATTGTGGTATATAGAAATCAACGATGTAATTGTCCACTCTATATTTATCATAAATATAAACAATTCCTTCTAAAGAGTTTTTTAATATTTCTCCAAATCTGCGTTCCATTTGTTTGCGCGAAATTAATAAGATTATTAAACTCCTCAAAATATTGGCCTCTTATAGCGATATTAAAAACAGTATCTAGATTATAATGTAAAACTTTCCTTTTTACTTTTCTAGTTCCTTCTTTATTTTGTACTATATAATACTTAGTATCTTGAAGTAAATCTAATATTCTACTAATATTTATAAATGAATTGTTATATTTTGCATAGTGGTTTGGTAAAGTGTTGCAATTGCCTTCTGTGTCATCCAAACTGTTTCATCTGCTATTTTAACTTCTACTGATGTATCCCTGCCCTCTGGTTGATAGATCAAAGTTTTTATGTTATTTAACATTGCTCTACCTTCCTTTTCTACGTTCTTCTATGTACTATTATACCGTTAACCATCGAATAGTTTAACAAAAACAGAACGTTTATTCCCCTGTTATAACTTATTCTAAGACAAATATAAAACCCCTTCAGACTTGATATAAAATCCTTAGGGGCTGTTAATTTATTTAATTTGTTCTAATACGGTTTTGCTTAATTCAACTTCCACTCTCTGCTTTACCACTATTTGTGATACGGTTCACCGTAACAGGGCTAAATGAGGTTTTTTCCCCTGTCCATTTTAGATAGCTGGCTGAAGGATCACCCAATCTCTCTTACTCCAACAGCTCTTCCGGAAGCAGCTTAAATCCTTCAATCATCGAGTCTTCTTCCACCTTGATCAATAGACAGCGTTTGCCATTTTAATTGACCTGTTTGACATATCTCAAGTCTTGAGGGCTGATTGCAACATTCGCTACTTTTGTGCTGATCTTAATGGACTTGGACGCGTAACTCGGAACGATATGGCTTGCTTTCATTTCATACGTTTTGTCTTCAACCACCTGCTGAAATGCCCTTTCCACTTTTTCCGTATTCATATCTTTTACGCCGCTCGCCTTCAGCACACGTTCAATCTCTTTAGTATCCAAAGTAGGAGTACTCTCTTCTTCCACCACTATTTTCAGTAAATCGTTATCCAACTTAAATTGTTTTCGAATCTCTGCTATATCTTTGTTATTCATCTCTAAATTTTAACTCCCTGGCTAGTAAGATTCGTGTTTTGAACAAAAAAGAGCATCCAAAGCTACAGTTAGCTTTTGACACTTCTTTATTATAACAATCTTTAAGATGAAGAAGGCCTATCTATTATGGATTGCCTTTGTTCCTCTTGGGTCGTTATGCACCTCTACGTGTTTTGTATATTTTAAAATTAAATTGGTAACAATGTGTATGAATATGAAATTTTTAAGTACGACTAGAAATGTTTTTTCTCAATAAGAGGGGTGGGATGTACATGTTTTGGAAAAAAAAACAAATTGAAAGTAAGTTTGTTGCTCAATCAATAGCTGAATCAGAATTATCGATAGAAGCTCTGAAAAAAAGCCTCGTTCAAATGGATGATGCAGAATTTGTGGAAATTGACATTTCCGTTATTCGAAAAATTCATCTTGTTTACATACGAACTCTCATTGACCAAGAAAAATTAAATGAAAGCATTATAAAACCTTTAACTAAATGTTCCAAACCGTCTATTCAAGATTGTATTACGAATTCCTCCATTATTCACATTCCTAATTTTATAGAGGCAAAAAAACAGTTGTTTTCAGGTTCCATTTTGTTATTTGATTCTTCGCAAAACCTTTGGTTAGCTGTGCCATTAAAAAATCCTATTGGACGTGCCATTGAAACTTCCGAAACAGAAACCATTCTGTTCGGAGCAAAGGACAGCTTTAGTGAACAAGTAGAACAAAATATTACGCTTATTCGAAGACGACTCCCCATACATGAACTGAAAGCAGAGAAGTTTACTGTCGGTTCTATGAGTGAGACAAGTGTTGTTTTAATGTACATAGAGGGGCTGACTAATCCAGATTTTGTTTCAACAGTCAAAGAGAAGATTTCTGAAATTAATTTTGATCTCTTCTTTGACTCCTCTCAAGTTGCGGCATTCATGGAGGAACATCAAAACAGTATTTTTCCTCAGTTTCAGCAAACTGACCGGCCTGATGTAGTTGCTTATTCTCTGGGATTAGGAAAGATCACCCTTCTGGTAGACAATACACCATTTGCTCTTGTTGCACCCATTACTTTTTTCCATTTGTTCCAATCACCCGAGGACTATATTAATCGATGGGTAGTTGCCAGTTTTTTGCGCATCATCCGATATGCCAGTTTTGTTCTGTCAATCACATTGATTCCTTTCTATGTGGCATTGACAACTCATCACTATCAAATGATTCCTATGCAAACACTTCTGGTCTTGGTCGAATCAAGGAGCATGCTTCCTTTTACTCCTTTTTGGGAAGCATTTATCATGTTAATTTTTATTGAAATCATAAAAGAAGCAAGTTTAAGAATGCCTACAAAAACTGGTCAAACACTTGGGGTTATTGGTGGTATTGTGATTGGTCAAGCAGCTGTTGAGGCTGGATTCGCTACCAAAGTATTAATTGTCATGGTTGGGATCTCGACGATAGCTTCCTTTCTTATTCCCAACTACCTTATGACAAAAGCAAATTCATTAATTCAATTGATGCTTCTTGTTTTTTCTTCTTTACTTGGGATAATTGGGATTGCACTAGGAAGCATTGCTATTTTGGCTCATCTTAATAGCTTGTCTTCAATCAAGCAACCCTATTTTTCACCAGTTTCCCCTTTTTTCGGTAAGGATTGGATTGACTTATTCATTCGAGGGCCATTAGTCAAAATGTTGGAGCGTCCAGAGCATCTTAAACCTCTAAAACAGAAGAGAGATAAAACTAGGAGATGACTTGATGATGGAAACCCACCAATTATTTAAAAAGAATGAAACCTATAATGGGTTCTATGCCATGTTGTTGGTAAATCGCCTCCAAATGCTATACTTCTTTCTGATTATGCCAAATATCTTGATCAATCCATATATGATTTGGGTGCTTATAGCTGTCGGGATATTATCCCAACTAAACCTTCTTCTTTTATCGAAGTGGCTTTTAACCCGTTTATCTAGCAATGGATATAATGGATTTGTCCAATTGTTTGGGAAAAAATTGGTACGTTTTCTCTCTTTCATCGGGTTGTTCTTTATTCTACTTAAACTTTCCGTCATAACGTTAGGATTCATCGAAATTGTTCAAACATTTATACTTCCATCAACAGATACAAATTTTCTTGTCTTTTTTATTTTGTTGTTATGTTTTTATGTCGCAGGTAGGGGCGTTGAACATACCATTCGTTTTGTGTTGATTTCTTTTTTCTGTACATTTTGGATGTTCACATTTTTCGTTTTTTTCGTCTTCCCTCCAATAGCTCAACTCAGTGATTTGTATCCACTTATTCCAATGGAGTGGAAAGTAGAAAATTGGAAAGCCGTTTTTTTAATTTTGTCTTCCTATTCTGGTCCGGAATTTCTGGTATTTTTGGGACCATGGCTTAAAACAAACAATAAAACCTTTCGCTATTTGTCTTACGGAAACGCTCTCACCGTTGTAGAGTATGTATTCCTATTTATAGCATCCCTATTTTTTTTCGGTTCCAATTATTTAAGTAAAACTCAATATCCAATTATTAATATGTCCCGTTATTTTCAAAACCCAGTGTTTGAACGAATTGATATGATCATGCTTTCCTTTGAATTATTTAACCTAGTTTTTGCAGTTTCTCTATTTCTACTATTGTTTTATGGAGCATCTAGAATAGCTTTTGGTAAATTGAGCAAGCCAACCAGTGGAAAAGGTTTGTTATTCAGTGTATTCCTTATTTTTATCGGAATGATTCTTGTGAATGAATTATTTTGGAAGCCTTGGGAGAAGCAGAATTTTTTACTTAATCTTCAAATTATAGCTGGAAGCATAAGCTATTTTCTTGTTCCACTTGTTATTGTTTTAGCAATGAAAAAAAGGGGAGTTAAAAAAAGTGCGTCTACATAAAAAGATATGTAATAGATTAATACTTCTTTTTATGACTATTTGTTTATCTGGCTGTGCCCCTTTTACCGAAAATAACCTTATTGAAGAAATTTCTCCCGTTACCTTTTTGGCAATTAGTAAGGGGGATACAGGGAAATTAAAAGTCAGTACAATTTTGCCTCCTCTAAGTAAAGAAAAGAAGTTTGTTATGTCGCAAGAAGTCAGCTTATTAAAGGAGGGAGTACAGAAGTACAACCTCAACTTCTACCAGGAAATGAAATCTGGACAAATGCGGATGCTGGTAATTAGTGATGAACTTGGAAGAGACGGCATTATGTCCATTATAAATGTATTATTGACTGATCCGGATATTTCTCCGAGAATCTATTTAGTAATCGTAAAAGGAAATTTTGATGAATACTTGGAAAGTCAATTGGACAAAGATGAAAACTTTGATTACTCGTTTTACCGTATGCTGAAGCATTATGAGGAAAAAAACCAAGGAGAATTAACTGTCGTTAATCTTCATCAATTTAAAAATTTGCTCTATACTCCTTATTCAGATCCTTTTTTGCCTGTATTCAAAATAGAAGAGGATGGGGTCAACTATGAAGGTACAGCCTTGTTTAAAGATGACAAGCTAGTTGAAACTATTTCATCTTTAGATGATCGTATCTTCCAGCTGATAAACAACGATCACTACTTAGTTGTTTTACCGATTCAAAAATTTGAAATTGTACTGGGTCATGTTAGATCTAAAGTAATAGTAGATTTCGATAGCAGCTATTCTACAATGACCTATACCGTGAATATGGACACTAGAATTGAGGAATACCGGGGAGAGAAACAATTATTTGACCCAAAGGAATTAGAAAATATGAAAAAAGATATCGAAACCCATCTTGAAAAACAAACACATGAACTGTTTAAAAAGATGCAAGAATTGAAAGTGGATCCATTACAGATTGGCATACAAACAAAAAGACCATTCTCAAAACCAATGGAAGAAAAAAAATGGATTGAATTGTTTGAGAAGATGGACATTAAAATACAATACAATATTAATATCGATCCTTTGACGGATGCAAATTCAAAAAGGCAAAACTTTTAATTTTTCTTATCGAATAACTCATAACGTATGTGATTTAATGCTTGATAAATATGCTTCGTATGCAAATCTTCCTTGTGCCATTCAGCCACAAACCCACCCACGTTCTTCCGCTGTTAATTCTGCAGGTTTTTGTGCTAAGCAGCGGTCAATAAAACGTGATTTATGGTGTTTCTTTACTTCACCTAAATACCGTCTACATCTTTGTTGGGCATCCGTGAAAAATTGGACGAGATGAAAGCGATCCAACACATGAATGGCAGATGGAAATCCGTTTGGTTCATCGTCGGTTGGCAAAGAAATTGTAAAAAAAGATGGTAACGGTAAAATCAATTTGATAAACTGGTTATACAAGGCGAAAACTCCTATCGTGGTTTGTCTAAGCAACAATTACGATACGTGAGTTTTCGCTTTTCTTCTATACTTAAATGTCACACGTGTTGATTAGCCAAAATCACGTAACACTTTTTTGATACATCATCCGAGCTGACGACAGAATTTCTTCGACGTATATTCGCCATTTTAATGGAAGTGCATGCCAAAGAAACAGGCGTGTAAAACCTGCAAATGACAAGGCTTCTACATCTGATTTTACCTGGATGCGCTTGTGTAAAAACTTTAATTAAACGGCTGACAATCCGTTCAAAAATGCGTTTCACGATGAGATAATTCAGTTCACCTAAACGTTTTGAAAGTGTCGAATAATCCACTGATTTCAAGCCTTGTGCTGGTGCAACATCCGCAGCGTGGTGCATACTTTTCCATTCAAATGTAGCGGCACCCACCAAGTAGTTTAAAAGTGTTGATACATCACATTTACGAGCCGTATCTTCAAACTGAACAGCTAGAATCCCGTCGATTTCTTTTTGTGAAATAAAGTTTTGAAGTAGTGTGAAAATCGTGGTATTCGCAAGCCTAGAGATTCCTCCTTGTAAAGGTTTGTGTGGTAACTTACATTTTACATGGAATCTCTCTTTTTTATTAGTTTTTAGTGATAAAAATTAGTTAATCAACAGACGTGATAACATATATGTATTAATTGCATATGTTATCTATAAACTTTATAAATATTTTACAATAATTCTTGTTGTTATTGTCCTAACCGAATATAACCATGATATTAAAACTATATATACCTTATACATATCTCATATGTACAACGGAAAACCATTACTGGCTCCGTTAGTGATGAATCACGATTTTCACGAAAAATGAATATTTCCAAACACGTTGTAATTTAATTTAAAAAATCTATATATAATTTGTATAAGTTTTAATGTACTCCATCAACAAGCTGATTGATTGAGTTTAACTTGGAAGAAAGCTCAATAAACCATGCTTCATCCCCCGTTGATAATGCCAAGTCTATTAGAAATAGAATTTCTTCCTTGTTTACCACCTTAGAAAGTGGCAGTTTCCTAACATTTTTACTTAAAATCGGAATTGTTTTGCCAAGCGTTTCACGATTGTCACTCGTAGCAACCGTTACTTTAACAACTCCATCCAGAATACTCTGTGATTCAATATAACCAATTATTAATTCCCCATCCTCTGATTTTCCCTTAATCCAATCACCTGTTTTCAAAACGGAATTACCATTCGTCAACATCCTTTTTCACCTTCTTAAGTTATTTTTGTATTTTATGAATGTAATCAAGATAGAACCTTTTTTTAAGCTACAGTCATCGGGGATATATCACCTAGATAAATCTGTAATGTTTTTTATTACAATTTAATAAAAAGAAGTCTACGGCCGTCAGTCACAGCCGCTATTTTGTTCTTGATTTATAAGATCGACAACTTCTTTAATTGTATAGTTCTTTAAATATTCACCCAAATGTTCTTCCGCACCTAAGAAAATTGTAAATAATACACTTTTCATATTTGCTCCCACAATACACTTTTCATTTGAATCAGTACACTTAGGCTGTAAAGCACCTTCAGAGGTTATCATATATATTTCCCAAAGATTAACTTCACTAAGCTCTAGAGTAAAAATAAATCCGCCGCCGGTTCCTTCTTTTGATTTTATAAATCCATGTTTTTTTAACAAGCTCAGCACTTTACGAATGCGTACTGGGTGGACACCAGCACTCTCTGAGATACCATCACTTGTTGACATACGGTCCGGCTGCAACGCAAGATAAGTTAAACTATGAATGGCAAGTGTAAAATCACTATTCATGTCCTGCCTCCTTATAAATCAACACAGCTAATTACCTTTTTGCTTTACATATAGCTTCTGCATCTTTTTTTAAAATCAATCAACATAGTGTAACAATATATATTACAGTTTATCTTGTCAAGTATCTAATTAGAAATGTTGTATTAACTCTTAACCATGAATAAGGAATTCCAAGCATCCTGTAAATCTTTACGAATCACCTTCACTTCCTTAAAGGTGCGTAAACATATTTGTTTGTTTAGAAATTTTTGTATAATTAAGTTTAATAACCCCATTGTTTTTTAACTTGTTCTTCTGCTAACTGTTTAATTTTTTCCCATGCCATTTCTTTATTTACAATGACATTGGTTTGATAATTTTTATCTTTATAATTAACTGTAACGAATACTTCAATCATCACTTTCTTCCTCCTTCCGAAATAATATTAATTGGCCACTTTTTGCCATTCGACGTTCGAAAATGTGCGAAGTCTACGAGGCAAAAAACTGCGGATTTCTTCCTCGTTATATCCAACCTGTAATCTTTTTTCGTCTTGGATAATTGGCCGGCGCAACATTTGAGGGTAGTTGATTATTAATTTATAAAATTCATTAAGTGGAAGAGATTCAATACTTACATTTAATTCCTGAAATGTTTTTGATTTAGTTGAAACAATGTCATTAGTCCCATCTTCAGTCAATCGAAGAATTGATTTAATCTCATCGACTGTAAGGGGATTGGATAATATGTTTCTTTCAATATACTCAATTTGATGTTCTTCAAACCAAGCTTTTGCTTTTCGGCAAGAAGTACAACTTGGTGTCGTATACAAATTAACCATACTTATACACACTCCTTCATATTATTCAGCTCATCTACTGGCTATACTGTAATTTTAATTATTACAGTTTGTAAAGTCAACTGTAAATTTATGGATTAAAATCAGAACGCATTAGAGTTTGTAATTTTTAAAATTACTGTACTTAAACTAGCCTCTTGAATGAAATGTTGGATAATAATGAAATAGATGGAAAAGACCCTCGTTGTTTTGTTCATTCTTGTTCTATTATCAGGGTATGGTGCTGACCGAATTATCGATAAAATTCAAATCATTGATACACTACCTTATGATAAGAAAGGAGACAAAATCGAAGGAATGGTGATCTATCCTCTCTTCACGGAAAAAGGGAAAACCGTATTAAAAGATTTCAAAACTTTTTCCAATACGTTTGAGGAAATCCTTCCATGATTGGATACAAAAGTCGCTTGGCCGGTTGAAATAGGAAAAAAAGGAGTCGCTGAAGCTTTAATAAGTCTCGATCGATCCTTTGTTCCCATTCATTTTATATAATATCCAAAGGTATTTTTCTTGTTGGTTTTGGAAATACCTCGTCAAGTCTGTTCAGATCTTCTATGGTCAATTGAATAGTAGCAGCTTGAGCATTGGCTAAAACATGTTCTTCCTTAACAGCTTTTGGGATAGCAATTACGTTGTTCGAACGAATGGTCCATGCAAGAGCAATTTGTAATGGCTGCACATTGTATCTTTCTGCAATCTCAATGATGGTTGGATCGCTTAGTAATTGTCTTCTTAAGCTCCCTCCCTGGGCCAGGGGACTATAGGCCATAATTGGCATGTTATGTTCATGATGCCATGGTAGGAGATCATAATCAATTCCTCTAGAACCTAGATGATATAACACTTGATTTGTCACACAATTTTTTCCGTTAGCGGTATCCCACAACTCTAACATATCATCCGTATCAAAATTAGAAACTCCCCATCTTACAATTTTACCATCCTTGCGCAGTCTCTCCATTCCTTCAATCGTTTCTGCCAATGGAACACGACCTCTCCAGTGTAAAAGATACAAATCAAGATGATCTGTTCCTAGTCGTTTTAGACTATTTTCACATGCACTTTCAATCAAATCTAACCCGGAATGATGAGGATATACTTTCGATACTAAAAAAACTTTATCTCTACGCCCCTTGATTGCCTCACCAACTAAACGTTCGGAATCGCCATTTCCGTACATTTCAGCCGTATCGATTAGCTTCATGCCTAGTTCAATTCCAAGTTGCAAAGCTTTGATTTCTTTGTTTCTCGATTCAGGATTTTCACCCATGTACCATGTTCCTTGACCAATGCTTGGAAGAAAGGTTCCATCAGGTAAAGTTACTACACGTTTTTCAAGTGAATGCTTAATTCTCAATATTTTTTCATTGTCAGGTAAACTCATTTTCATCATGCCTTTCATATCTCACCTTGTTTTTCTTGAACTGCAATTCTTCAATCATTACCGTTTATTGGAAAATCGGATCATTATTAAAAAATTAAATGTGGCTATACATGTTGTAGTATAGCCACAAAAATAACATTATAATCTCACTTATACCAAGTGAGCCCCGCCATCAATAAGAACAGTCGTCCCAGTAGTAAAACCATTTTTAGCAAGGTATACATAGGTTTCAGCTATGTCTTCCGGCTTTGCAATCCGTCCAACAGGGAGCTGTTGTGCAATGCCGTTGAACAGTGCTTGCCTCTGATCATCTGACATTCCAGCATAGATTGGAGTATCTACAATTCCAGGTGAAACCACGTTTACCCTAATAGGCGCTAGGTCTATAGAAAGTCCTCGAACCAATCCTTCAATGGCTGAATTGATTGCCGCTAACGTAGTAGCGCCTTGAGGAGGACGAACTCCATATACACCAGAGGTTAAGGTGATTGAGCTCTCATTGCTTAAATATGGAAGTGCAAAACGGACAGTGATATATTGCCCCCAGAATTTACTATCAAACGCCTCTTTTGCACTTGCCACAGGCAGTTCGCTAAAGTGCCCCATTGCGCCTTCACCTGCTGTTACCACAAGGTGGTCAAATTTTCCAACCTTACTGAAAAATTCTGCTACTTTTTCTTCGCTTCGAAAATCGATTTCAATTGCTTCTACATTGCCACCAAGAACTTGTTTTGCTTCATTTAATTTGGAAACAGAACGGCTGGCAATGATCACTTGAGCTGATTGATCGAGAAACGCTTTGGCAGTTGCTAAACCAATACCAGAAGTACCCCCTAAAACAACTACTCGTTTACCATTTAATGACATAGTAAAACCCCTTTCTTATTAAAACCTTTTTTTATTGAAATTCATTGTGAAATATTAATTTCTAAAACGATACTATTGAGTACTTACGCTATTATTCAGCTAATAATTTTAAGGATTCACGATTAAAGGCAGGAATGTCATCCGGAAAACGGCTTGTTACAATATTATTGCTTACCACAACTTCTTCATCTTTGTAGTTAGCACCTGCATTTTTGAGATCGTTCCTTATTGATTTGAAACCTGTTATGTCGACGCCTTTTAATAGGTCTGTATCAATTAATACTTGTGGGCCATGGCAAATGGCAAAAACAGGTTTACCTTCTTGTATAAATGCTTTTGCGAATTCACCAAAACGGTCGTCTTCACGTAATAAATCGGGAGAGAAGCCGCCAGGGATGAATAAAGCATCAAAGTCTTGAGGATTAACTTCCCCAATTCCTTTATCAATTTTTACTGCTTCACCTTTTTTACCAGTAATATCTTTTCCAGCCTGTATGTCGATTGTGATCACTTGATGACCAGCATCTTTAAATGCTCGTGCTGGTTCTGTGAATTCTACATCTTCAAATAAGTCTGTTATTAGTGTAGCGATTTTTTTGCTCATTATGATAAGCCCCCTTATAATTGTAAAGCATCGTTGGTATTATTCTCATTTAACACAATAAATACAAATAATCTACTGTTTTTAGTATATGTTACTGCTAGATATATGATGGTATAAAAACATTTAGTATCGCTCTGTCACGTGTTTAAGGATGGTGATGCCCTTTGGAAGAATTCGTGATGTCAAATCCTGCTTGTGACACATAGAAATACTTGATCCAAACCACATCTAAAAACGGTTCCCTTTTATCAAGTAAAACATCAATACTTTCCTTGCTGATGTCCTCCTTATTACCTTTCACTTTTTGTAATTTCTGACAGAAGCTCGTATGAATGCAGGCGAGCTTTGTGGTCGTAAACTTGTGCAATGACCATTATTTCATCTGCCTGGCTCTCCTCCAAAAATGTATATAGCTTGTCCTTTACCGTCTGCTGGCTGCCAACAATCGATGAGCCTAATTGCTGCTCGAGAGACTTTAATTGGTAGCTGCTGGCCAATTCGGAAATGTCATCTACCGGTGGTTGAAGCTGTGTAAGGTTGCCACTCATCAGATTCAAAAATTGCTGCTGCAGGGTTGTGAAAAGGCGCTTTGCCTCTTTATCCGTTTCTGCTGTAATGATATTCAATGCCACCATCGCATACGGCTTATCGAGAACATTCGAAGGCTTAAACGCCTTGCGATAGATCTGTAGAGCACCCAGAGTGTTAAGTGGCGAGAAATGGGCGGCAAACGCGAATGGCAAACCCAGTTCTCCGGCCAGCTGCGCACTGAAGCCGCTTGAACCCAGCAGCCAGATTGGAATATTCAAACCTTCACCCGGAATCGCTTTTATAGGGTTCCCTTGGGCCAGGGATGGATCAAAGTAACCGCGGAGTTCCGCTAATTGCTCAGGAAAGTCATCTCCGGTACTTCTCAAGTCGCGTCTCAATGCACGAGCGGTCAACTGATCTGTACCAGGTGCACGCCCCAGACCAAGGTCAATTCGCCCAGGATATAAGGATTCAAGAGTGCCAAACTGTTCAGCGATGACGAGCGGAGCGTGATTCGGCAGCATGATTCCTCCTGAACCAACCCGGATTTTTGATGTACCGGCTGCCACATGGGACATCACCACAGAAGTGGCGGAACTGGCGATAAACGGCATATTGTGATGTTCAGCGAGCCAAAAACGTTTGTAGTCAAGTTTTTCAGCATGCTGTGCGAGTTCCAATGTATTGCGGAAAGAGTCAGCAGGAGTACTTCCGGCTGTTATCGGTGAAAGATCAAGCACCGAGAAAGGAATTTCGTTTAGTTTATTTGCATGTTTAGACATAAGTTCATCTTCTTCCCTTATCTAATTTTTAAAACTAATCTAATACTGGAATTTCATGAGTCGAAAAGTAAGGCAACACAAACTCTCCAAGCTCCTGGATGACTTCCTCTGGAGGGCGCTTTGAAAAATACAATACAAATGCCAGGTGATTGACACCAATGGATTGAAATTGATATAGAATTTCTAATAACTGTTTGCGCCCTACACGAAATCCTAACGGAATCGGAACAGGAGACAAATCGGGATTTTCCGATAAATCGATAAATAAAGTCTGAGTGAAAGGTTTAAACACTCCTGGGGCGTAAATTTCCGACAACTCGCGATACTCGTTAATCAATTGAGTTTGTTGCGGGATAATCCTCGGGTACTGGATCCAGCCGTCCCCGTTCTGGGCGATCCATTCAATCGATTGATTGCTGAATCCTGTCACCATGGTCGGAATCGAAGAAAAAGGTTTGGGGATCATTCTCATATCCGTTCCATCGATGATGCCTAAATCGCTGTTGATAGTGGGATTGTGCTCCTTTAATAGCCGTTCAAGGAATGCATAATTCTTTTTAAACAGCCCTCCGCTTTCGAGCTTGGATATTCCCAAAGCTGTGAAATCTTTATCCCGGTCTCCTGAAGCCACTCCCATGATCAGCCGTTCGGGAAACAACCGGTCAATAGATGATGCTTCCTTTGCCACTCGGACAGGGTGGCGCAGCGGGAGGACCACACTCGCCGTCCCAAGTGCAATTTCCTTGGTATGGGCCGCAAGATAGGTCAAATAAATCCATACATCATACAATTGACCGTTATCATCAATATTCAAATTCTGAATCGTAACGTCCCGAAGCCACAATGCCGCGAAACCATGGTCTTCAATTTTGCGGGCAAGCGACAACTGATTTTCCATAATCGGATATTTGGACATCCTTGCCGTCGGAATCGTGAAACCAAGCGTCATTTTATCCTTTTGGTACAACCTGTTATATGCTCGATGCTGTAATAAACTCACTTCAATTCTCCTTAAATTTTTGTACCAATGTATTTTTCTAACTTTTTAATCGTTTCCTCATTACGGCGATAATACGTCCATTGTCCGATTCGCTTCATTTCAACCAGTCCGCTTTGCAGCAGAATCGATAAATACTGTGAAGTAGTGGATTGCGAAATCCCGGCCTTGCTTCGGATATCCCCTACGCAAACCCCACCTTCAAATCCTTCATCAGCAATAATATGGGCTTGCGGTGAAAAATGACTGTCGGGATCTTTTAACATTTGAAGAATGCTCACCCTCGTCTGGTTCGACAATGCTTTAAAAATTTCAACGGCTTGTTCATCATTTAAGCGTTCCAATTTCTGCTTCAATGTCATTTGCCTCTTTCTATATCGATTATCACTATCCCAATGGACGCTGGATAGATGATCTGAAAGCATCACGCCAAATCGGTAATTCGCGATATTAATATATTAGCCATTTGGTCTGTCCAAATCAAAAGATTTGTTTCGAAGGAGATACGGCGAAATGCTCCCTTCTTAATAAAGACCACTAAAAAAACTCTCTTCCCTTGATACCGCTTGTACCTTTTTGAGTTCTGATAATAGTTGCCCCTGCAGGCCTTCTTTTGGTTTTAATACAGCATTAATTACAATATGTTCCATTTTAATCCTCCTTAATAATGAGTAGTTTGTCTTTCTTTTATAAAGTTTTAAGGTGGCAGTGGGGTTTATGTCCCTCCCAGCATCGTGTAAAAAATATACCCTTTTAAATCTCTTATCAGCTTCAATTATGTAAGCTTTTACTGTTTACTCTTAACTTTTTTAGTATGACGAAAAAGTTGAGGTTTGATTTTCGATTGAATTTGATTGATATTCAACTAAAAGACGACCTAGTAAAACTATATAAATATCGTAACACGGTTCATATTGAATCAGAGTTAATATTTGGTGTATTTTTCTTACATTTGGATAGCCAAAAGCCTACGGAATTAATTCCGTAGGCTTTTGATTATATGAAAATTCAGCGAAGAGACTGTAGAATTAGCTTAATGCTTTTACTAAAGCTTCTCCAAATTCTTTAGCGCCATCTGGACCATCACCAGTGATAATATCATCATGAGCAACAACATGTTTTTCAACATATGTTACTTTATTCGCTTTTAATTGGTCTTTTTGTATATCTACTGGATAGCAAGTTGCTTCTCTTCCAGTAAGTAAACCCGTTTTAGCTACAGTAACCGCACCTGCACAAATCCCTGTTACAAGAACTTTATTAGTATACGCTTGTTTCAAGTAGTCTTGTAATTCTTTATTTTCCCATAAATGATCGTTCGTACCAGATCCACCAATAACAGATACAACATCATAGTCAGTCGCAGAAACGTCTGAGAAAATGACCTCAGCAATTGCTTTACCTTCATAATCCCCTATGATTTCACCTGTTTTTGTACTTGCAATTGTCACTTCAATTCCGTTGCTTTCCAATTCCGCTTTTGGTTGAAATAATTCGTCTTCATTGAAACGTTCTGGTGGTATAATTAAAAGTGCTTTTTTACTCATTAGTAGTTCCTCCTCATTAATAAAAATAATTCGCCGGTAAGACGACTATTTCATTCTACTGCTGGGTTTCTTCACTGTGAAGACTGCACTTTTTTGTAAGGAGGTTACCAACAGGTTACAATTGATACAAATAAGGAGGTAAGAATTTATGCCAGATACATTTAGAGATGAAGTTAAAGAAAAGATCATAAATGGTGATTATAATTGTGAAAAAGAACTTACCTTATCAATTATAAGTGGTAAATGGAAAATCGTTATTTTATGGCATTTAGGGGTAGAAGGACCACATCGATTCAGTGATCTCCAAAGGCTTTTTCCAAAAATATCTCATAAAATATTAACGAATCAATTAAGAGAACTGATGGAAGATGGAATAGTTCATCGCGAGGTTTATCCAGAAGTTCCACCGAAAGTGGAATATTCCATGACTGAATTGGGGATGACTTTACTTCCTATCGTTGAAATGATGTATGAATGGGGAAAAAATCGGATAGCAGAAATCATAAAAGAAATGGATATTTCGGAATTAAACAATTAAGCATAAGCTTACATTTACAATGTTGCTTTACAAAATCTATTAGAAAAGAAGCACCTTCACTTAACTGTAAGGAAGGTGCTTTTTATGCTTAATTGCGGAGTATTTGGATCATTTATGCTGTGGATTGGTTCAACTGAACAGGGATTGTGTTTTCTTTTATTTAAAATAAATTATACATAAAAGAATATATCAAAAGGCTTCCATTCCGCTAATGATGAATCAAGGGTCTTATTAAAAATTAACGAACTCATTTCCAAAACTGCATAATCCAAAAGGCTGGCTAAAAGAAATTTTTGTTTTTTAGGCAGCCTTTTTGCTTTACTAGCGTGTCAACATCCTTTCAAAGTGCTAGTCAATTTAAAAACTTGATTAGATAAATTAACTGTTTTTCAATGTTTAGAATCTTATATGCCCTCAAAAACCTCTTTTACTTATGATACGGTTCACCGAGGTTGATATTAAACTTATCTCTATAGTCATAATGAACGAAACGGCTCCCATCGCTTAACGTAGATTGCACTTGGTCATAATGGTACTATATGGGCCAACTCATGAATAGACGTTGCTAATGCTTGTGTTTCTGTGTTACGACTATTCATAACAATCTCTTTACCTTTACCATCTTTACCTTGAACAAAGGCACCTTTAGATGCTCCTAATTCTGTTACACCTAATTCCGATTGTCGCATATCTCTCATATCGATATTTAATTCTTTAGAAACAGCTTCTATCCCTTTCCTTAAATGCTCGACATTTCTGCCTTCTTCAATTTGGAAATTAAACTGTTTATTAGGGAATATTTTTGGTAAATCTTCTAATGGTGCATTCGTTTGGGATATATCGAATACATGCCCAACTTTAAAATTAGCAATTTTTCTTGTTGAGATCTGCCCCTCTTCGATAGGGATAATAAAGATGAGTAATAGGGATAACTAGTAAAAAGCCGATTCTCCTTTTATGTCAAGGAAAAATCGGCTTTTTAATTAATTATTTCGGATCAATTTGTTGGTGAATTGATTTTTATTAGATTAATGGAAAACTCTATTATAGCATTAGCCTTTTAGGCATTTGACTGTTTTTTCGGGAAAGAAAATTAATTATTAAACAACAACCACACTCAAAGTTTCACTCTTTATATCCCCATAGTATGGAAAAAGTTATAATGATGCATTTGGTTTCTCATCTTTCTTCAAAAATACTTAGAACTTGATAGTTTGATAAGGTACTGTACTAAGAAAACCATATTTACCTAAAACCGTTTATCTAGGATTAATATAGGGAGGGGAAATCGTTTTAAGATTAGTCGCTAATATCAAATGTGTTAATGTTTAGTGAATGGTCGGTATCTCTAACAGAAGCGTAAAATATATCTTTAATTTGATGATATCCCTTTGCCTTTAGTTCTTGCTTAAGCCACTCTTCATTCTTGTTGATTAATTTTAAATTACGCTTCTGAACTTTCCCTTCAATTACAACAGCTATTGGGAATCCATGGTATTCTACTTTCATATGTAAATCCTTTGGAGTAACAGGAACTAATTCTTTCCTTGGTAAAATGCTGATTTCACCTGTTGCTTCCAAAATCGCATATTCAATATCTTGAATATCTGGATATCTTGCTGTTCTTAAACCTGACAACAGCTCAGATAAAGGATATCTATTTTTCCTTAAATTTTTATATACAATTTTTCCATGTTTAACTAAAATAGTCGGTTTTCCTATAATAAAAGGGTTTAACCAATTTAATAAACTTAATTTTGATATAACTAAGTGACGCCCGTTATAACAATGATTCCAATAATCCCCTCTGTTACTCCATTTACTTTAATGGACCCCAATGCTAAATAAGATAAAAATAGAATCGCTCCAAATTCGTGAGGGGTAAGTTGTGCTAGGGCTGATTCCCTAAAATTTTTATGGATACAATAAAAACAATATATATCCTGAAATATTCATAGCTCATAAAATCAGCTAAATTCAAGGATAAAAAACTAAATTTTTATGAAACTTTTTATAAAAATGAACTGTTCAAAACTAATACTTGAATTTACTTTCTCAATGGGTCAATTTTGGGCAGACTTCACCCTTGACCGAAAAAAAACGATTTTTTCAGTTAGACCAACCTTAATGTTTGAGCTTACTCCATTTGAAGTTTTTGTATTTGACCCAATACGTTCCAAAAGAATTTCTGATAGACAAAGCTTGATGATAACTTAAAATAAAGGGATCTGCCTGATTTCACTAGTTTACTGGCTACTTTGATGATTCGAGTACGTATGGTATCAATTTGCATCGTCCTTGTTCCTTCTGGAAAGCAAAGAGTTCGTAACCAATTAGTTAAGTTATAAGCGAGAAGAGTCAACAACATCTTAACCTCGTTAACAAGGAAAGAATGGCTATTCATTCTATCAAAACCAAAACCATTTTTGGCTTCTTTAATGTAATTCTCCATCGTCCCTCTTTTTTGGTAAGCTCGGACGATATCTTTAGGAGAAGCTATTTCAAAATTGGTGACAAAAAAGGAATGGGTAAAGAACAATTCACCTGCAGGTCGAACGGATTGAATCACTACCTTTCTAGGTTTCGACCAAGATTTTGCTTGGTAAATGGTTTCTTCAAAATAGCGCTCTGTTTTTGAAATATCTTCAAGTACAGAAGCAGGATGGTACTCTTCCGCTAGACTCAGTAATTGTGCATTAGATTTTAAACGAATAATGTAATAAACCGATTCTACTTCACATAATTCGTACAAGGCAGGCACGGCAAATCCACTGTCCCCACGTAGGAATAAACTTGTTTCTGGGAATGTTTCGTTATAATGTTCAATCAAAGGCTGAATAAAATCGAGCACACCATTGGAAGTATAGACATTTCCGGGGCGAAGTTTTGCTTTCAAAAAGTCGCCTGTAGCACCATCAAAAGCAACTAAAGGATGAAATCCCATCGTTCCATAATGGGCATTGTAAGATGAAGATTCTTGGTCACCATACGTATCAGAATGGGTAGAATCTAAATCAATGAATATACCTTGCGCTTTTCTATGAGCATGAATCTTATCACATAATTCTTGATTCGCTTGATTTAAGTGATTAATCGATTCTTGATTAAATCGAGTGTAAAAACGAGATAGACTCGGTTGAGAAGCAAGTGCGGGTGTATCAATAACTTGTGTAAAAACAGGATCACTTGTTAATTGGTCAGCAGCATCGTCTTCAAAATACCCAGCAATGATTTGATAGATCTTTTGGCGTAACAAGTTTTCATTAGAATGAAAGTAATAAGCTCTTGGATCATCCAGTTTTAAATGGATTTCCAAAGTCTTTGAAAATCCAATTTTTTCATCAAACTCTCTAAAAAGAAATTCACCTGTATCGGAGGAAAGAGAGCCTCCATCATTTGACAATTTAATTTTGCGATTGAAATCAAGAGTTAATTGCGATAAAGTAGCCATATAAAGAATCCTTTCTGTGTGTTTTTGTGTGGTTACTTAAACTCTAACAGAAATGGATTCTTTTTTCATTTATTTGATGAATGACAATTCAGCTGTGCTACGTGATAAATAAGCATTCAATAGCTTGTCAATAAGTTTTTATGAATAATTCAGGTATATATAAATTAATTTAACTAAAAAAATAGACACTTCTAACACCTCTTAGGAAAAATCACCTTAGTCTGAAGTCAGACTAAGGATGTTCATCTCTTTGACAATACTGCAAAAATTAACAGAGAAAGTTAACCAGTAATGTTTTAATATTTTAAGCACCCTCTAATCAATTTAAAAAAAGATATTTTTCCAAAGATTTTATTTTCAAGATTCGACTTAATGTTATTATGCAAAAAATGGTACTACTTTTTTGTTATGTGTCTTAAGATCATCCAATATAGCGAAATAAACCATTATCCTTTTAAAATAGGCATCACTTTATCAATAGCTTCTTGTAGTTTTTCACTATTTTTACTATACATTTGCTTAGCTTCTTTTGATTCGGTTCCAAGAGCAAACAACTCTAAGTCTGCTTGGCATTTTTTCATGGTCGAAAGAATTGAAGGTCTTTCTTGAGGAGATGCGACTTGTAATTGATCGTCAAACAGGTCAACTGTTAACTCTCCATAGGAATTAACTTGTCCAAGAAAAACATTTTCTACCGTTACACCAAGTTTTTCTAATTCAGTGTGTAACCAAGCACGGCTTCGTCCAATAGTCGCAAGTGGTTCATCCATGATCACACCATCCATAATGACAGTCTGAGGCTCTTTAATTGAAGCAACCGTCAAGTTTAGATCCTTTGCTGTTAATGGTTGGTTTTCTTTCTTTAACATGACGGATAAATCCCCTGTTGCCTCTAATACAGCGAATTCTACATCAGACACCTGATAAACATCCTTCTTACGAAGTAATTCTAATAATTCATCTGTCGTGTATCTTTCCTTTTTTAAATTATCTTCCATGATTTTCCCATCTTTTATAAAGACAGTTCCTGTTCCTTCTACAAAATCACGGAACTTTTTACTTTTTAAGGAAAGCAAACCAGATAAAAAGGGTATTGCTGCAAAAATGACAATTCCAATGATTCCATGAAAAATGTTCCGTTCCAGTCCCATAGCAACTTCAGCACCTATACTTCCAATGGAAATACCAGTTGCATATTCAAAGAAAGATAATTCAGAGATTTGCTTTTTCCCTAACCATTTTGTAATAAAAAATAAAACAACAACAAAGAATATTGACCTTACGGCAATATCTAACCATTCAGGCACCACTTAACACCCCCTATAAAAATTATATCTCTTAAAAACCTTTGTACTGAAATTCCTCTTGTTCTAATTCTCCAACTCGTTTTTTTAAATCCGTGACTACTTCATGTACAACCATCATGGTTTCATGTAATGAACGTTTCGAATCATCATCTAGAGTCTGTAATGCTAAACTTGAAAGACTTGCTTCTACTCCTTTTAAACTGACAAAACATTGTTTGACATCTGATCCTACTGTCATCCTAGATTCTCCTTATCCTTTTGGTTTAAAAATTAAAGCCCCTATCATGCCGAAAATAATGGCTGCTGAAATTCCTGAACTGGTCACTTCAAACATTCCTGTGAGCACACCAACTAACCCATGTTGTTCTGCCTCTTGCATGGCCCCATGTACAAGGGAATTCCCAAAGCTTGTAATAGGTACGGTAGCTCCTGCACCAGCAAAGTCAATCAAGGGTTCATATAATCCAAACCCATCTAAAATGGCCCCCACTACTACAAGGGTACTTAACGTATGTCCCGGAGTTAGTTTAAACACATCAAACATAATTTGCCCAATGACACAAATCAAACCACCTACGGTAAAAGCCCAAAAGTAGGTCATAATGATTGTTCACCTCCGTATTCAATCGATACCGCATGAGCGATACAAGGAATCGTATCATTTTGCTGGAAAGAAAGAGGTGATAATAAAGCACCAGTGGCCACTACTAACATTCTTTTAAATTCGCCTTTTTTCATGCGATTTAATAAATGACCATAGACTACTGTTGCTGAACACCCCGCCCCACTTGCCCCTGCGAGGACTGGTTGTCCTTTCCGATAAATCATAAGTCCACAATCTTGGAATTGTCCTTCACTAATGGAAGTTCCATGCTTTTTAAATAAATCAAGGGAAACTTCACGCCCTATCTTTCCAAGATCCCCAGTGACGATTAAATCATAATAAGAGGGATCAATCTTTCTTTCCGTTAAATGCGCTTCAATCGTATCAACAGCAGCTGGTGCCATAGCCCCCCCCATATTAAATGGATCGGTCAGTCCCATATCAATCACACGGCCTATCGTAGCAGAAGTGACACTCGGTCCATCCCCAGAATCACTTAAAAGGGCCGCACCAGCACCAGTAACCGTCCATTGTGCAGTAGGTGGTTTTTGTCCTCCATATTCTGTCGGATAACGAAACTGTTTTTCAACAGCTGTGTTATGACTCGAAGCCCCTGTTAATATATATTTAGCCCCCTTTGTATTAATAATATAAGCACCTAGAGCCAATCCTTCCATAGAGGTAGAACAAGCACCAAATAAACCAAAATAAGGAGCTCCAATGGTTCGACTAGCGAAACTTGTGGGAGTAATCTGATTGATCAAGTCCCCTGCGAGAAGAAACTGAACCTGTTCCTTTTGTATTTCTCCTTTTTCCATTGCCTTTTGACAAGCTTCTTCAAAAAAAACTTTATGTGCTTTTTCATAGGAATCCTGTCCGAGCCATAAATCGGCATGAAGAAGATCAAAATCTTCCGATATAGCTCCATCTGCTTCAAATGGTCCACCTACTGTTCCAGTGGAAATAATCACAGGCTTTTGTTCGAAAACCCATGTACGATGACCTGCAAGCATTATAAACCACCCCATCTGATTAAAATTGTTTTAATTAAGGCAATGATAAAAGCAGAAAACACACCAAATAAAATGACAGAACCGGCTAGTTTAAACATATTGCCGCCTACGCCCAGTACAAATCCTTCGGTTCGATGTTCAATGGCAGGTGATATGACCGCATTACCAAAACCAGTTACGGGTACAGCTGTCCCTGCTCCCCCAAATTGGGCCATTCGATCATATACTCCAAAACCGGTAAGAAGCATCGTAATAAAAATCAAAGTACCTACCGTCGGATTTCCGACCGTTTGCTCTGTAAAATCAAAATAATAGATGTAAAAGTCTTGAATAAGCTGACCAATAAGACAGATGAGACCACCTGTTAGAAAGGCTTTTATACAATTTGTTACAACCGGTCTTTTTATTTCACGTTGTTTTTGTAATTCCTGGTACTCCTGTTGGACAGGAGTTAATTGTTTCTTTTGATTATTTGACATAGCTCGATCCTTCCTCTTTACGTCTGTTCCTTTAGAATACTTTCAAGTTTTTGCAAATCTTTTTTCAAGCTTTTCTTATTCATATTGTTTTTTTGCAGTCTTTGTTCTATTTTTTCGAGTTCCCAGAACATTTTTTTATCCGTCGAAACGACGACTTTATGATTCGGATACATTTTTTCTAAGTCTGACTTTACTGTCTTCTCGATACTTTTTAATCGAAAACGATTGAAATTTTCTACCTTTATTGCTACAAAAAGCTCTTTATCTGTATTCACAGCCTTTACATCTGAAATTTCTTCTTTGGTAATAATCTTTTCTTTAGCCCTATTGGCAACAGATTGACCGATGGGTTTACTCGTATGTACTTGTGAAATACCTAAATGATTGTTATCCTCATCTAACTGATTTTGGTTATCGTTACATCCTGTTCCAAACCCGATCACGGCTAAAATGGAAAGAAAAATTTTTATTTTGGTTATTTTGTCTTTCATGAAACCATCTCCGTTTTTCCCATTATTTAAAGGAATTAAAAAAGGTTGGTTGGGAGGCCAACCTTTTTTATCTTACTCATTATTGTTGTTTGTATTGAGGTTCTTCTTGTTCAATTTGTTGAACGCGTGGTTCAAGGCTGTTAATAACAGATTGGGTTTGTTTAGCAGCATCTTGGTAAAGTTGCTTTGCCTGTTGATTATCTGTACCAAGAGCAAATGTTTCGAAACTTGCTTGTGCACTTTTTAATCCTGCTAGAGCTGTCTTAACATCATTTATTACTGTCATGATGAATCCTCCTTGAATTTTTTGACCTTTTTAGATTACCCGAATCAGAATTTTCTTATGTGGTGAATTTTTTGGGAATATAGTTATAAAATTACTTTTGGTGAATAGCACCATTTTTTCTGTAGTAACCTCGTTTCCAAATCCCCATCAGTTCTTCTATTTGGCGACGATTATAGGTTTGCGATGTATAATCTTTTTGGGTAATATGTCTCATCTCAAATTTTTTCCACCGTTCCCTTTACTGAACTTAATTAAACACAATAAATATAGAAAACCGCCTGCAACTTCATTTGATGCTTGTTTTAATGCTTCTGAAGCAAGAGTAGTATTAGCAGCAGATTGTTCAATCGCTGAAGTTATCATATCTTTTACTATAGAAGAGGCTGCCTCTGCTTGTTTTAATTTATTAGTATCAATTTGATTAGCCATGCTACTTCCTCCTGTTTGTGGTTTAGTACAAAGATAGAATGCCTCGAATAAAATGTTTTATCCTCAATTCTAAATAGCAATTATTCCTTTGGATAGACAATTATTGAGATTCCTTTCGTTTTAAAATTAAGCCAAAATATTACTAAAATAAATCTTCTGTAGCTTTGAAATAAAGTTGCAATACTAATAAAAAAGACGCGATATTTTTAAGAAAGTCGCGACGTTTATAAAAAAGATGCGATGTTCTAGCCCTTAACAAAGCACCAATTACAGATTTAAGCCTGATTTAAAATCCCTTTTCATGAATTCAGAACCGCAATATTATTACGATCCATCTCGGCAAAATAATCAGGTTGAAAATTTAGACCAAAGGATTTGGGGTATAAGGCCATTTTCTTTAGACCATTTTTTAGGCCTTTTCCCTTTAGACCATTTTTTGGATCTCCCTTCTTTTGGAGACCATATTGGTGGAGAAGCCCATTTCTAGGCGGTTTATTAGGTGGTTTGTTGGCTGGTACGTTATTGAGCCCATTTTGGTATGGTTATCCTTATTTTTATTATCCGTATTATCCGTATATCTTTTTTTTAGCATCATGACTCTGTATAAATTAAAATCATCACTAATACAACATGTATTATAAACAGGTATTTTGAAGTATAAAATTGAGAATAGGAGTTTGGAGTCCAGATTGGAGCTGACACCACTTCACGGGGTAGCGTCAGGATTTTCACAATTTACAACGTTGAGAATACAATCGTTGTTATATCAAGGGGTATGAGGTTTATATCAATATGGTCTAATCTATTGGGACTTAACCGATTTTACGTAAAATAAAGCTTACTAGTGTCTCGTAAGACTTGTCTCAAAAGTCTTATCGTTGTTAAATCCTTCGTTTTTAACAATGAAAACAGCTTAACGTTGTAAATCCGCATTTTCGGGACGCTACCCCTTCACGAGCTTAGAGCTAATGGTTTAGTTACCGGTTATAAAAACGGTTAGTTCATAAAACGAACAACAGTTTGGTTTATCTCTCCATTAAAGAGATTATTATACTTAATAATCGAGTAGGAGGGAGTGATTAACTCCCGACCTCTCATACCACCGTACGTACGGTTCCGTATACGGCGGTTCAATTAAGATGAATAACGCAAAGTTTCGTAACGAACTTGTAGACTTTTCAGCCCTTGGCTTTCCCAATAGGAATTGCCGAGGGTTCTGTGTAATATGGGGCTTTTAGAAATGCGCCAGTACCCTTTTCGGGTGTTTCCCCACTCGTATGCTTTTCCAGAAGGAACTTTCAACCGAGTAAGATTTCTGACTCTTGTTTGAGGTTTCTTCCAATTCTTCCATAGACACATTCTTAATCTTCTTTTAATCCAGCTATCTAGTGATTTGAATGTGGAACTTGTATCTGCTAATCCAAAATAACCACACCACCCCATTAGATATTGGTTTAACATCTTGATTCTGTATTCCATGGAGTATGGCATCTTTCTTGAGGTAATCTCTCGTATTTTCTTCTTCATTCGAACTAGACTTGTTTTCGCAAGACGAACCTTTGGTTCTTTGTGATTCGTGAAACTAAAACCTAAGAACTTCCGGTTCCAAGGACGGTCTACCGCTGATTTCTTTTCGTTTACTTTTAAACGAAGTTTTCCCTCAATAAATCTTTGTACACTCGCCATTACTCTTAGACCCGCACGTTCTGTTTTCACATAAATATTGCAATCATCTGCGTATCGAACGAATTTATGTCCACGTTCCTCCAACTCTTTATCGAGTTCATCTAGAACTATGTTTGAAAGTAAGGGACTTAAAGGTCCACCTTGTGGTGTTCCTTCTTCTATACTTGAAATCACTCCATTTATCATGACACCAGCTTGGAGATATTTACGAATAAGTTTTAATAAAGATTTATCTGAAATTCGTTTCGCTAATGTTGCCATTAGTCGGTCATGATTGACCTTATCGAAGAATTTCTCTAAATCCATATCAATCACCCATCGATAACCTTCCTTTAAATAACCCTTTGCTTTCCGAACAGCGTCATGGGCACTCCGATTTGGACGGAATCCATAACTGTGGTCCGAAAATATTTTGTCATATTCCTTTGATAAAATCTGCGAGATAGCTTGTTGAATCAAACGATCTGTCACGGTTGGGATACCTAGTAAACGCACACCACCATCTGGTTTCGGGATTTCGACTCGACGTACTGGTTGTGGTTCATAGGTTCCATTCAAAATCTGCGATTTAATGGTTTCCCAATTTTCGAGGATGTGCTGTCGTAAGGTTTGTACGGGCATCATGTCTACTCCATGGCTTCCTTTATTCGCTTCCACTCGCTTTAGCGCTTGTATCATATTTTGCCGTTCAAGAATTTGATTCAACATCACCATTTCGTTCCTTTCCGTGATTAGCTTATCTTATTATGCCCATCTGAACTCCACCCTCCGCAAATACCCTCGTGGGATTCACCACTACTTTCTAAGCGTGAGGTTTCTCTGTTTTCTGTGCTATTTCATTCTAGATGGAAAGCCAAGGGCTAATCTCTCTTAATTGTTCAGTCCTTCCGACTGGTTCTAGACCCAATCGTACTATGACCTCTGCTGACTTCTGATGATTCAGCTACTTGTCACCAAGTAGGTTATGAAGGGTACTTCACGTTTCCATCAGACCTCCCCGGGTAAGCACATGCACTTTTACACCATCTATCCGCCTCATTTACTAGGTATGACCTTCGACAGAAAGGACTTTGTTTTGTGTTGCAAACTCATCCAGTCGTAACTAGCCTTGTATGAGATTCGTGTTCCTCGGACCGGTGTTTTGCCTCCAGCTTCCTTCAGATTCCGCGTCACCACGGACACCCTAGCTCTTGGCTAACCTCTACTTCTGTCTTCGGGGTTCGGGACTCGCACCCTATAGTTCATGTGCATGCCGGGCGCACAACAAGGAAATGGGACCTCATTGAGAAGTCCCATTTTGTTTGGGAAAAATGCTCCTGTATAGGTAATCTTCACAGATAGACGTTAGTAATTTATTTTTAGAATAGAATATGTGTCTTTGTGATAAGAGTGCAATTCTCATTAATTTAAATAATTTAACTTGCCTATAAAGGAAATAAACATAAATGATTTTAGTTTTGCACGAATTATTTCGTCAGCTCAAGGAAACTTACCTTATTACACAATAAATAAAAAAACGGAGTGAACTAAAAAGGGATTTAGATATATGGGATCAAGGGAGTAATAGTAACTTTACTGAAGTTTAAATTATTTTTTACTTATGGGATTTCGGAGCATTAAAGTACCTAAAGAATTACTTTCTTTAGATACTTTAATGCCTTTTAAGAAAGGGGGAAAGTGGAGGCGATTATCCCCTAATAAATGAAGTATTCCCTAATATATTTAATTTTTCCTCTGCATTCTTATTCTTAACCTTAAAACCCCGACATATTATTAGATTAAAAATGAGACAAGGTGATTGTTATTTTTAAGAAATTAATAGCTACTCTTATTGGAAGTCTGTTATTAGGAGTTGGTGTGAATGGGTTTCTAGTTCCTCATCATTTAATAGATGGTGGAATCCTTGGGATCGCACTATTACTTCATTATTTTTTTAAATTTCCAACTGGTATTATAATGGTGGGGTTAAGTATCCCTATTTGTATATTTTCCTCAATAAATAAAAAAGAGTATTTTTTTAGTAGTTTGCAAGGCTTATTGGTTTCGTCCTTATTTATTGATTTACTTGTTCCTCTTCGTTCTCAATTTTTTATTCCCCAACTTGCAAGCGCACTAATTGGAGGTGCAATAATTGGAGTTGGTGTTGGTCTAATGCTGCGATATAAGACAAGCACTGGAGGAACTGACTTACTAGCTGAAATTATTTCTGAAACTTTTTCGTTAAATATTGCACTTGTAATCATACTGATAGATGGAATTATTGTGTTGGCATGTCTGGCTTTATTAAAATTAGATACCTTCATTTATTCATGTATAGCTATTACCTCTGTGGGTTTAATAACATCCTTAATTAAAGGAAAATAATTTTTTATTGAGAGTCCCAACAACAAACGTGGAAACATACGCTAAGCAATATCGACATGAAGAAAGCCGATTTTTCCTACGGTGTAGTTAATGGGATGGGAATAATAAGCCTATAAGATTAGTGTTATGATTGTTTTTTTTTAATTACATAAGTCTATTGTTGATGGGTATTTTAAAATTATTAGTTTATATTGCGGAGGAGTTTTATGAGGAAAAAAATTCGCTAATACTAATAGTGTTTTTAAGTACTTTCATTTTAACAATTACGGATCTTATTGGACCATTTAATACTATTGGCTCTGGTACAGCAGCCTTAAAGGAGAAAAATGATGAACTTTACAAAGAAATTAAAGTGTATAGAGAGGAACATAAAATTGAACCGATTGATGCAAAAGTCGATAGAGTGTGGAAGGCAATTCCTGGATACAATGGATTGGATGTAGATATTGAATCTAGTTATAAAAAAATGAAATCAGATGGTAATTTTCACAAAAACAAAGTTGTTTATAAGGAAAAACCTCCAAATGTCCATTTAGAAAATCTAGCACCCATCCCGATTTATAAAGGAAATCCAGAAAAGCCTATGGTGGCGTTATTAATAAATGTTGCTTGGGGTAATGAGTACATTCCAACGATCCTTACCACACTAAAGGAATCCAAGGTGAAGGCGACATTTTTTTTCGATGGTAGCTGGGTTAAAAAGAATCCTGACCTAGCTAAGATGATCTATCGGGAAGGCCATGAAATTGGAAATCATGCTTATAGTCATCTAGATCTTAAGAAGCGATCTAAAAGTGATACCATACAAGAGTTAGAAAAGACGAATGCTCTCATTGAAGAAACCATTGGCATAAAACCGAAGTGGTTCGCACCTCCCAGCGGTTTGACAAACCCTCTGAGGATCTTCCAGTAAGAAGATCCTTTTTTGCTGCTTACTCAATTAATGTACCTTTTTGTTAAGTTAGTATTTTACAATCTTTCTTAGGTAAATACGGTTACTAAAAAGTTTATTTTAGTTTTTATAAATATTCGAATCTTTTCCTCAACGAGGACTATAAACGCTTTCACATGTTCCAGGCGCTGGTTCATAAAAACAATGTTGTTTAAATTGACCAGTAAAAGGTTGGTCATACCATGTTGGAGGACACGGACCATATGGATTAAAGTACCAAAGAGCATATTTCGCTGGGTGATCTCTCCAATATTCCAAATTCTTTCTTGCTAATCTTCTTTCAGATTCTCTTGCTCTTTGATAAAATACATTACCTTTTTGAACAGCTTCAAAAGAGTAATTTCCTCCTTGTACGTGAAAAATGACATCTCTAATTGTTCTTAATTCCTTAAAGTCAGCACAATCTGCTACAACACGGTTAACAATGACATTTCCAACATATAGCATTCCTTGTGGTCCTTCGCCTTCAGCTTCTGCTCTCATCATCCTTGCCATTAAATCGACGTCTGCATTTTGGTAAGCTACTCTTGTCATTTTTCCACCTCCAAAATACAGTATGAAAAAAAGCATACATTCATGCCCTTTTTTACAAATATCAAATGAATACTCTATACAAAACTAGTTAACATAATTAGTAGTAGTGCCTTGCCCCCTGTTGGAGTCTTTTTAACATCAAATATACTTAGTCAGCTACAGCAGAATTATGTAAGATTTTAGGTTTAAATAGAAGAAATGTAAAACGGACCTCCATTTTTGTTTTTCGATCCATTTCCAACGTTTAAATTCCTGTGACAAAATAAACTAATTACAAAATTATTTTGGGTGTCTCATAAGAAAAGGT